>JAZUEA010000518.1:0-2020 GCA_045639945.1 Myxococcota bacterium | reverse complement strand
GCCCAGCGCCGTCTTGCGCGCTTCAAGACCTTGAATGCGCATTTTTAAAGCTTCACGTTGGGCTTCAATTCGAAGCAAACGGCGCTCACTGTCCTCTTTTACTTCGAGTAAGCGTGCCTCTAAATCACTTTCAATTTTTCGCTGCTCAGCTTCGTGAACCGTTAAATCCGCGGCGTTTTCTGCGGTTGTGCTGGATTTTTGAAGTTGCGCAAAAGCCTGCTCTCGGCGCTTTTGAACATTGGTTCGCGCTGTTTCCGCTGCCAATTTGTGTTGTTTTTCAGATACTTGCAGCAATGCGTAGCGCTCGCGACTTGCTCGAATCTCCGAAAGATACTTAGGTTCGCCGTCGATGTGCCACGAGGGAGATCGCAACTCAACCAGCGTAACACCCCACTGCTTTAACTTTTTAGAGAGCTCTGCTGCGACTTTCTGTTGTGCGGCGTGAACTTCAGACCGATTTTGAACCAACTCAACCGTCAATTTTTCGAATGCGGTTGTCAACGCGGCACATGCTTCGCTTTCAACCCAAAGTTGACCTGCATCATTTGGTCCAAATTGCTCTAAAAACAGCTCTGCATCTTCCGGCAATACACGCCATGTGACGTAAGCGTGATCACCCACAACCGTCACACCTTCGGAAGTCCTCGCACGGAAATCGATCTCTCCTGTTCGCAGACCAGATGAAATTCGATAAAACTGATGTGCGACGGGCACATAGAACGCAAATCCCGGTCCGGAAACAGTTCGGCGCTTAGGACCAAACCACTGCTTGCCAAAAGGTGTGAACGTCACTTCGTTGGCAATCACAGCCACTTCGTCTTCGCTTAATTTTGCGACGCCTGGCCCTTGACGCCAAAGACCCAAACCAAGTCCTACTAACGCAAAGAGGTAAAGCAGATACGGACGTCGCTTGTGTTTTTGCTGCGGCAACGCCGAAGTCTGCATCACATCACTAAGACGCATGATCACCTCGCAATCCGCGAGAGAGTAACCCATCAAAAGAAGAACGTCACGATTCAAACATGAATCATTGTGGCGTGCTACTTTTGCAAACAGCCCAAGAATAGGAAATATTGAGAGATTTCAGAGAGATAGGATTAGAAATAGCGTCGAACGATTTCGAAGACCTGGCGGTAAGTGTCCAAACCAGAAACTTCAGTGAGCGTGCTGTAGCCGCTGTCGATGATGTAAAGATGGTCGTCAGCAGGCAACCAACGCAACTGTTGCGGCAAGATGATGGAGTTGCTTAAGCGACGGCGCACACGACCTGGCGTTGTATCGAAGACATAAGCCAAATCCAACTTGTGTGGCTCGGCGCCAGCGGGAACAGCTGTGCCAACGCTGCAATTCTTGCATTCATCTTCGCGGAAAACGCCCAGCTTGAATCGGAACCACTCGTTTTCAAAAGTTTTTCCGAGTTCAACGCGACCAACGCGACCATCAGCAATGCGCTTTTGTGACGCGACGCATTGACCGTTGTGGTTTTCCCACGGGTGCCGATAGCCGTACGCGTTGCTGGAAAGCAGCCACTGCTCGTTTTGTGCACGCACGAAATAACGAATGAAGTGATTCGCACACTTTTCTTGCGGCGCAATTGTTGGCGCGTAAAGGTTTGGAAGCGCTGTCGAATCGTCTTGCTGTAACTGCGGAGCGTACGTTGTACGCGTGTCACTTTCGAGTTCTAATTTGTGCGCAGAAACGCTGGCGATGCGATAACGCCTGGGTTCGCGGTTCATGTACGGATCGGAAGACTTGAGTTGCAGCGCCTTGCATTCAGGGCTCAACGCATCTTCGTTTCGCACGGCGGAAAACAGATCCACGATGAGAACGTCGCCTTCTTCCACGCCTAGTTCGCAGAAATCGGCGTCGTAGTCGAGCATGCTCCAGTGGTTATCGTCGGTGCGACTACCAAAAACACCGGTACGACGCGTCGTTCCAGGCAAAGTGCCTTCATACGCCAGCGTAAACGTTGCTGCGGGCATGCGATCGGTATCGTTTTCTAGAATCTCGATGCCAGCGT
>JAZUEA010000517.1:0-2347 GCA_045639945.1 Myxococcota bacterium | reverse complement strand
GACCGGAACACTCTTTCTCTTTATATTTCAAAGAGATGCGTTCGCCTTGCGCGCTTAAGCCAACATCCCGTTCGGGGCCGCCGGCCAGTAATTCATCGGCCAAAGCGCGAGCTGCGTCTTCGATGGCTCGATCGCCAATTTCCAAATCCACAGTTCGGACGGAGACTTCGGGCCATTCGTGCACGGCTGTTCGGGCGAGTGCGGCGTTGCCAGCTAAAAATACGCGATCGGCAGAAGGTTCGTAGTGGCCGCCTGTATCTTGGATTGATGCAAAGTACCCGTTTTTATTGGAAGTTTTATCTAAGAGCCGAGCAAATTTGCGTGCGAAATCAAAAGCTTTGTTGCTTTGAGCCAAGCCGCTTTCCAAATCAGGAGCGTCGTCTACGCCATAGGTTGAAATGGCGAAAAGGCTCGGCTCATCGGTTAATTTGGCAATAATTCCGCGACGTTCAAATTCTGCAACGAGTGCGCGCCCCAGGCCTTTTTGGTCGTTTGTGATGTGGACCGGGCCTTGAGTAAGCCCGGCGGAGACAAAACCTGAGGCGGGAGAGGGAATTCGCTCGACAATGATTCGTCGGCAAGAGGGGATAAGTTTCTGAGTTTGTTGAGGAATTGGAGCAGAATTAAAGCTCGTTACGCTTTTTTTTTTAACGCAGACACGAGATCTGCAAGCGTGGTTTCGCCATTCAAGCTCTGCAAATCGATGCTCGGCAAATCGGGGTGCTTTTCGCGGAGCGCCGAGAGAATTTCGACGCGTTTGATGGAATCAACCCCCAAATCACCTTCGAGCGTGAGATTGCTTTCGAGCATTTCCGCCGGATAACCGGTTTTTTCAGCGACCACATCGCGCAAAAGCTTTTCGATGCTTTCCGTAATAATTTCCGCAGATTGCGTTTGGGTCGTAGCCGGTGCTTCATTGGTAGCACCGATGAGCTTGGACAAATCCGCAATGGTGGTTTCGCCGTTCAATCGGCTCATGTCGAACTGCGGCAAATTCGGGCACTGCTCGCGAAGAGCCGAGAGAATTTCAACGCGCTTGATGGAATCGACGCCCAAATCACCTTCGAGCGTGAGGTTTTCCTCAAGCATTTCAATAGGATAGCCTGTCTTGTCGGCGATCACCTGGCGCAGCTTCTGGTTCAAATTGGGCTTTTCGGCAACCGAAGAGGAAACCGCTGTAACAACAGGCGCAGCAACAGGTTTTGGCGTTGAAACGGGCGCAACAGGCGCAGCAGCGGGTGCAACAGGCGCAGCAATCGGAGCCGGCAGAGCGACAGGCGCAACAACGGGTGCAACAGGCGCAGCAACCGGAGCCGGCATGGAGACAGGTGCAGGCGCAACCGGTGCAGCAACAGGCATCGGAATGGCCGTCATTACTGGCATTTCAACCGAAACCGGGCGACCAGACAGACGATCCAAGTTTGCTTGTGCGAGTTTCAAGAACGCCATGTGCGCGTCGGTCATTGCTTTTTGCCAAGCCAAGTGTGCTTCGGCGCAAGTCCGCTCGGTTTCACGCCAAGCTTCGAGCCAGGCGTTGTTTTGAGCGGTTGCAACGGGCGCGGCAACAGGTGCAGCAACGGGAGCCGGTGTGGCGACTGGAACTTGAGGTGTAGCAGGCGCAACAGAAGCGGGAGCGGAAACAACGGGTTTCGGAGCGATGGACATGGCTTCCTCGGCGACGGGCGCAGGAAAATCTTTGGTGGGGTACGGACGACCGACGTTCGCGCCACAAATTGGAACCGCGAGTTTGACGGGTGCGCCTTGTTTTTGTGGCTCGGCGTATTCGCGATAAAGGTTAATAAAATCAATGGAATAGCCGAGCGAGAAGAGGCGAGCTAAGCCATCTTGGAAGGCGTCAAAATTGCGTCCCAATGCGATGGTTTGTGCTTTGCCGTCGAGAATTTGCTCGACCAGTCGGGTTAAAACTTGGCCAGGACCCACTTCAACAAAGGTGGTCACGCCAGTGTTTGCAATCGCTTGAATTTCTTCAACAAATCGAACCGGCGACGCAATTTGTTTTGCAAGCGTGCTGCGAATTTCATCGGGTGATTGGTGCGGCGCGGCCGTCACGTTGGCGAAAGTTGGGCACTTGGGCTCGTGAATTTCTGCAATCTTCAAGCACGCGTGGAACGGTTCAACCGCAGAGGCCACAATTGGTGAGTGGAACGCCGTTGCGACTGCAAGCTTTTTTGCTTTAATTCCGTGGGCTTGCAATTCCTTGGCGACTGCGTCGATGTCCGTTGTTTTGCCAGAAATAACCGTTTGGGCCGGCGCATTTTGGTTGGCGTAGGTGATTTCAAGCTTCAGTGCATCAATGACAGCCTTTGCTTCGTCCAGCGGATGGAGG
>JAZUEA010000516.1:0-5653 GCA_045639945.1 Myxococcota bacterium | reverse complement strand
CTACTCGCCTGCGCCATTTGGCATGGAAGCCACGCGAAAGTTAGTTGCAGAACACCTTTCGCGTCCTGGCCGAACAGTGGATTGGCATCGCGTCATCCTTACCGCCTCAACCAGCGAAGCCTATAGCTGGCTTTTCAAGCTGCTCTGCGACGAAGGCGACACCGTTCTTGCACCCAGTCCAAGTTATCCGCTTTTTGAACACTTAGCTCGCTTGGATGGCGTAACTCTCGAGAATTACAGTCTTCGTTACGATGGCGCTTGGTACATTGATGAACCGCCGCGCAACACAAACGCGCGCGCCGTTTTGGCGGTGCATCCCAATAATCCAACGGGGCACGCTCTTCACCAAAGCGATCTCAAAATTCTGGAATCATTAAATATTCCAATCATTTGCGACGAGGTTTTTGCGCCATATCCACTGCCTTCCAAGGGCGCTCTCAGCGATCGCTTGGACACTCTTTTGGATGCGGAAACCACGAGTCTTTGTTTTGTGCTGGGTGGACTTTCCAAGGATCTCGCGCTTCCACAAATGAAATTGGGCTGGATTGTCGTACACGGTCCAGACGATTTGGTCGAAGAAGCGCTCGCTCGCCTCGAACTCTGCGCGGACACGTATCTTTCAGTGGCGACGCCAATTCAACTGGCATTACCGCAGCTGTTTGAACGCGGCGAGGCTGTTCGCGACGCGCTTAAATCCAGAATTTGCAAGCATCTTAAGTACTTACAAGAAACGCTCGCAGATACGGCGGCAACTGTTTTA
Organism: Myxococcota bacterium; assembly: GCA_045639945.1. Classification (GTDB taxonomy): domain Bacteria; phylum Myxococcota_A; class Bradymonadia; order UBA7976; family UBA1532; genus UBA1238. Next base: position 4,893 of record JAZUEA010000516.1, on the reverse strand, counting down.
GGCCTTGAAGGTGGCTGGGCCGCCGTCATCGAATTGCCGCGCATCTGGAGCGAAGACCGCTACGTGATGGAACTGCTCGAAGCCGGCGTTTTGGTGCAACCCGGCTGGCTTTACGATTTTGAACGCGAAGCCTACGTCGTCGTCAGCCTCATCGTTGAAGACGAAACGTTCGAAAGCGGCATCACCATTCTGCGCGAAATCATCAACCGCGCCACCCTCGATTAATTCTAACATCTGGATTTCTATGAGATTTTTACCCACCACACCGGCGGAAGTCGCAGCCATCCGACCTGGTCCACCCGACGTTCTTTTGGTCCAAGGCGATGCCTACATCGACCACCCATCATTTGGAGCCGCCGTCGTGGGTCGATTTTTGGAATCGCTGGGACTCGTTGTCGCCATGCTCGCTCAGCCCGATTGGCACAGCGCCGACGCATTTGCCGCGTTTGGCAAGCCGCGCCTGTTTTTTGGCGTCACAGCGGGCAACCTGGATTCCATGCTCAACGCCCGGACCGCTCAAAAAAAAAACCGCTCCACCGATCCCTACTCACCAGGCGGACAATTGGGCCTGCGTCCAGAACGAGCGTCTGTGATTTACGCGCAACGCTGCCGTGAGGCTTTCCCCGGCGTCCCTGTGATTTTGGGCGGCATCGAAGCTTCACTCCGCCGCATCGCGCACTACGATTACTGGTCTGACACAGTTCGCCGCTCCGTCCTCGTTGATTCCAAAGCCGATCTCTTGATCTACGGCATGGGCGAACGAGCGCTCAAAGCAATCGTCGATCGATTAAAAGCCAATCCAAACGACAACTTACGCGGCATTCGCGGCACCGCTTGGTTTGCTCGCGGCAACGAAACGCCGGCGCTCGTTCAAAATTGTCCACCCGATCGATTACTGCCTTCGTATGAGCAAGTTCGCCAAGATTTGCGGGCATTTGCGCAAATGACTGCTGTTGTTGAAACACTGCCAGACGATGGCGCGCCGCTGGTTCAATTGCATGGCGATCGCGCACTTGTGATTGAGCCGCCCAGTCCTCCGCTTGCAGACGGGCACAGCGACACCGATTTATGCATGGACAGCGTTTACAGCCTGCCCTACGCATACGCGCCACACCCGTCTTATCGCGAAAAAATTCCAGCATTTGAGACCATTAAAAATTCCATCACGCTCATGCGCGGTTGCCTTGGACGCTGTGCATTTTGCGCCATCAACGTGCACGCCGGTCGCGTCATCCAAAGTCGCTCACAAGAAAACGTGCTCGAAGAAATCGACACTCTTGCCGCACAACCTGGATTTGACGGCGTTTTAAGCGATTTGGGCGGTCCTTCGGCCAATCTGTATTGCATGGGTTGCAGCCGCGGAAATCATTGCACCAAGCGCAGTTGCCTAACGCCCACCATCTGCCCGAACCTCAAAACGGACCACACACCGCTTCGCAATTTACTCGCCAAAGTTCGCGCTCACAAAGCCGTGCGTCACGCTTTCGTCGCGTCCGGCGTGCGCTACGATGTAGCAATTCGCGATCCCGAATACATTTATGATCTCGCGAAGTTCCACACGGGTGGCCAACTTTCGCTCGCACCGGAACACGCTTCACCCAGTGTGTTAAAAACGCTCGGCAAACCACCGATCGAAGTTTACGAACAATTCTGCGAAGCCTTTGACAAAGCCTCCAAACGCGCCGGCAAAGAGCAATACACCATCCCCTACTTCATCTGCGCGCATCCCGGCTGTGGCTTAAAAGAAGCCATCGAACTCGCGCTATGGCTCAAAAAACATCACATTCGCCCGCGCCAGGTACAGGAATTCATTCCAACCCCCATGACACGCGCCACAGCGATGTACCACACCGGCCTGGACCCGCTCACAATGAACCCCGTTGAAGTTGTGCGCGGCCTTCGCGAACGTCGCTACCAAAAAGCATTGGCTCTTTATTGGGATCCAACCCACTGGCCGATGGCGCGAGAGGCGCTTCAAAAAGCAGGACGCCAAGATTTAATCGGAAAAGGCCCAAATGCGCTGGTTCCACCCGAAAGTTATGCTGAAAAATCAGCACAAAAAACGACTGCCTCGCAGAAGTCCGTTCCACAAAAATCCTCTTTAAAATCAGAGACTTCAAAAGCATCAAATTCAAAATCAGGCACTTCTTTCAAAACTTTTTCACCAAAAAAGCGACGCCCTTAAAAAAAGTGCTTGACGCGCAACAAGCGGAAGCGTATAATCAGCTCACCGCTTCTGCCGGAGTGGTGAAATAGGTAGACGCGCTGGACTCAAAATCCAGTGTCCGAAAGGACGTGTGGGTTCGATTCCCACCTCCGGCACAACAAAGAAATCTCCTCCCTTAAAGGATGCTGATGCGAAATCGCAAACAGACCATCCTAGATCGATTAAATCCCTTTGAAGCAAAAATTGTTTTAATGCGACTTCTTTCGTCGAATGTTGAGTTAATTCCATCGGCGCAGGAATTGTCGCGTAATTTGCTTGGGGAACGTTCCTTTCAAAAAGTCGCTGATGAACTTGAGGAAGTTCTCAAGTCGCAAACGCTTGCGTCCTCACCAGCTCAATCAGGTGAAGATGAAATCGACCAAGCTCAACGCATTTTGGAAAATGCACTCGAGCCTTTTATTGATGATCTGCAGCGCATGATTGATTTGGATTTGGAAGGCGCTGCGCTCGAAATTTGCCAAGGCATTCTGCTCGCGCTCTACAACATACGAAAACGCGAAGACGGGCTGTTTGGACTCGCTACGGACTTCCCTGTTGAAAGCGCCGCACACGTGCTCTCACATTGGTTCCGCGGCCATCACTCCGAAGAACGTCCGCGCAAAGCACGTCCAGAATTTCCCATGACATTTGCACATCGCCGCCTGCCCGTATGGGAACCCCTCATCGCTTCAGTCCTTCAAGAAAACTAAGCTTTCAAAAAGCACGTCCAGGATGCAAACCTGCCGAGGTTCCATCCTCTAAGAAACAAAGCCATCAAAAACCACGTCCAGGATGCAAACGCTTTCAGCTGCGCGATGTACTTTTACAAAAGAGGATAACACTCGATAATTATTAAGGAATGAGTTCTATCTTTACTCGATTTCCTTGGCAGCGCGTGCGCTCACCTTTGTTGGGTGTCGCATCAAAACTCGGCTCCCCTCCCAATGCACCGCCTTTGTGTCGAGCAATAATCATATGAGATAAGCCTTCTTTGTATTGATAGCCAAACGGAAATGGCAAAATTGGTCTGTCTAATGCAGAAATATCGGCTGCTAAATCTGGCTGACAATACTTTTTAAAGCTTTCAATTGGATGGCTGTAGCGACCGTAAAGCTTGACGTTCCAAGCAGGATCACGCGCAAAGTAGTGATATGGCACGCCAGAAATCTCACCCACCACAGCCGCACTTTGAGTAAGAACTATCGAGCGCATGTCATCAAAGCTTGGTTCATACATCAAATAAGAAGCAGCTTTGAGAAACGTTGTCAGCGGTGCGTGCTTCACAATAAATGCAACAAGCCCACCGCGCTTAGACAATGCAGCATCTGATACATCGCCACGGAAGTAATAAAGTGTCTTCATTTGACCGCCAGGCTGACGGAAATGAATCTCGAGTCCACGCGGATTATCACTCGACGGAAGTCGAATTTCGCCAGCCGGATTCAGCTCTATGCGCCTGTAAGTTACGATTTCATAACCCATTCTGGCCAAGAACATCATCATTAGCGCGGCTACGCCAGAATAACGATGCGCCCCAACTTCTTCCGCCATACTTAATACACGGAAAAAGTTATATCCAAAGATCTGTTCTAGAGCGCCCAACAGAGCACGCAAACCACGATACGCATCCGCTGGCTCATCGAGCGAAAGATTCGGAATATCGCCGATTTGCTCAAGACCAAGCATGATGTAAATACGCGCATTGGGTAAGAACGTGCAGGGATTCAGAATGTCGGGACCACCGAAGGGATAAAACACGACATCGCGGCCTAAATCACTGATCTCACGCTGTGAAAAATCAGAAGCCGGAATTCTTACTCGCTTATTGTATTCTTTGAAGTATTCATCCAATGCAGCTTTGTGTTGCTGATACTGTGGCGTCTCTGACCAACTCGCGAGATTTTCTCCCAAATCAAGTCCAGCCAAAAAACGAGCAGCGTCATTTGCTGTTTGAGCTTGAGCCACAGAAAACGTCCATAACACAGCGAAAGCAAAGAGGAATTTCTTTAGAAAGCGGCGCATCACACATGCTCCAATAAAGCTTTCAGCGGATCAAGCAACTCACCGTACGCGTGTGCACGCCCCACCGAAGAAGCATAAAGCGGGCGGCGCACCTGAAATGCGCTGGCCGTTCGCATGACATGTGGATTGTCATGAAAATTAAGACTTGCTTCACACCAATCTAAATCCAAGAACTTAAACACATGCTGCATTGTATCTCTTGGATTTTGCACTAATTCTTCGTAGTGCACTTCTAAAATCTTTAAAGGTGATGCGGACTTCCAGTGTTCCATCACCCGATTGAGATCACTAAACCACGATGCAATATCACTCAAATCAGAAGCAAAAGCATTGCCTCTTGCAAAGTAAGTTAAGTAAATTGAAAGCCCGCAATCTAATGGATCACGCCGCATCCAAATCACTCGAGCACGCGGAATCATGCGAGAAAGCAATCCCAAATGGAATGCATTTCCAGGCATTTTATCAATAATATAGGTCTTATTCTGAGCATGAGCACGCAATGCATCTAAATAAGATTGCGCAGCATTTGCCAAAGACGGCGCATCTGAATCGAGCGGCACTGTCTGTGCCAAGCGATCCAACACAGAACACTCACCTGCCGAACCTATCTGTTCATGGCATGTCAGCATCTGTTCCAAAAGACTAGAACCAGAACGCGGCGAACC
>JAZUEA010000515.1:0-2711 GCA_045639945.1 Myxococcota bacterium | reverse complement strand
CCTGCGTTTACGTCGGAGCGCCACCCAATCTCTGGCCCCAAGCCCACGACACAAACGCAGATTCCAGTGATACCGCGCCAGCCTGCGACTCCGCCGCGCCCGTCAATGCCACACACGCAACAAATCGCTCAGCCTGTTGCGCAGCCGCAAAGCCAGATGCCGGCCGAACGCCCGCCACTGCCAACCGCTCGACCGACGCACAAATTCGACATGCCGATTGCTCCGGAACCTGTCGCAACGTCGCATGGCGGCTTGGACGCTCAAATCAAAGAACCGTTGTCAGAAGGCGAGTTGAACGGCGAGGAAATGCTGGGACTCGACGTTTTGACCACGAGTCCGGCTGCAGCACCTGCACCGTTGCCTTCTTCAGAAGCGCCCGCCAACACGGATTCGATCAGCGTTGCCAAACCAACCCCAAAGCGCGCTTCGCCGCTTAAATGGGTTGCTGCGGCCGCCGCTTTGGTCGCACTCGCAGTGGGTGGTTCGTACGTTGCTGGCGTAGGTCCGTTTGCAAGCGCTCCGGTGCCGGTTGCGCGCTCAAACAAAGCGCCTGCAAAAGAAACACCCAAAGCTGAAGTGCCCGCTGTTATTGAATCGCCCAAAGCAGATGAACAAGAATCCGTCCAAGCGAAAGCAGCTGAAGCACCGGAAATTGTTGTAGAAAACGTTGCAGCCGATGCCGAGATTTTGGATAGCGGAATCGCTGCAGATGCCGGTGCTCCCAGCACATTGCCGTCGGCTGCCGCAACACTTGTAGAAATTGCTGGTTACCGCGAACGAATCAGCGCTTTCGAAGAAAAACTTCAAGGCGTGCAAGGCGGCGAAACGACTGAGGATTTGCTCACACTTGCAGAACTTTACGCCTTTGGTTCGCTTGAATACGCCGGCCAAAATGCTTGGGCAGAACGCGCGAAAGAAATCGCGGACCGTCTGAAGTCTCAGGAAAACGCGCCAGCCGGACTTGAATTCGCCACGCTGGCTGCAGATTTGGCAATGGGCGTTGAGAATTCCGCTGAAGCTGCGCTGACTTACGCGAAGCAACACAACGAAGACGCTCGCGCACTTTACTTGGCGGCGCACGCGCAACTCATCTCAGATGACGTAACAGCCGCGCTTGAATCGTTTGGCAAGGCGGCCGAGCTCGATCCCAATTTACTCGCCGCGCAACGCCTGCAAGCTTCACTCGCCTACGAACTTGGCAATTATGAGCTCGCTCAAAAGTTGGCCGAAGATTTGTACACCAAAGCACCTGGCGCGCCGGCGGTGATGATCATGCTTGCTCAGTTCGAGCTTCGCGATAATCACTTCGATCGCGCTCGCAAGCTCATTGCGCAAGTTCTCGATTTAGAAGGGAAACGTCTCTCGGCCGAAGAGCGTTCGCAGGCACTTGTGGTTCGCGCGCAAATCGATTTGGCCCGCGAAAATGTCACGCCTGCCATGGCCGATCTCGAAGCTGCAATTCTCGCCTGGCCTGAAAATATTGAAGCGATTTCGATTCTGAGCGAGCGCCACTTTGCCGCCAAGAATTACGAGCAAGCGCTCAACCAGTTCGAATCGCTGCGCGACGCAAAAGTCAATACGCCCGAACTCATGACTCAAATTGCGTCCTGCCATCAAGCGCTCGGTCGTCCGGAACGCGCGTTGCAAATTTTGGAAACGGCCAGCAAAACCTATGCAGATTCGGACGCTTCGACGCGCGCATCGCTCGAAACGGCAGTCGGTGAAATTTACTTAAGCCAACAAAAGTACAAACAAGCCGAGCAGAGTTTTGAGGCGGCGCTTGAGCTCGATCCCAATTACGCCGAAGCAATTTTGGGTAAAACCAAGATGCTCATCAAAGAGGCGAAAACGCCGCAAGCCATCAAGTACTTGGAAACCGCAATTCAGTCGCAACCCAATTCTGCCAAGTTACACGCGGGGTTAGCTGATTTGAATCGCGCCATCGCAGAAACAACGAGCGATCGCGAGCTTCGTTTGCAAGCGGTGGCCAGTTATCGCACGGCGCTCAAGTACGAGCCGCGTTCAACGGCGATTCGCCAAAATTTGGGCGAGCTGCTTTTGTTGCTTGAAGACTTCCCGGCCGCCAAAGTTGAGTTTGACGAGTTGTCCAAGCGTCCCGATTATCACCGCTCGCTCGATGCCGAATTAGGCTTGGTAGAACGTGGCTTAGGCGACATGGAGAATGCAAAACTCCACTTGAGCAACGCGCTTGCTCGCACGCCTGACGACGCGTCCTTGCACTTTGCGTTGGGCGCCGTTCTCTTTGAATTGGGCGAAAGCGGCGAGGCGAAAGCGCAACTCGACGAAGCTGAACGCATCAACCCGGCGCTGGACACCGTTCACTACTATCAAGGTCGAATCGCGCTCGCAAACGGCCTGCACGACGAAGCCGTTCAGCGTATGCGCCGCGCTTTGGACGCCGACAAAGGCAACAATGTCACCCGTTACTGGCTCGGTCGTGCGCTCGAAGCCACCGGCGGTCCGGCCGCTCAAAAAGCCGCGCTGCAGGAATACGACACCGTGGCCAACGCCTGTCACAAGGATCCGGAACTCGCCAAGCAGCTCTGCGATGTGCTTTATCGCCGCGGTGAAATTCGCATGGCCGAGCGAAAAACCTGGCCTGGCGCCAAGAAAGATTTGAACGCCGCTCTTCACTGTGCGCCAGATCACCTGGAAACCTACATTTTGCTGGGTCAACTCGCCGAATACGA
>JAZUEA010000514.1:0-3363 GCA_045639945.1 Myxococcota bacterium | reverse complement strand
GTTTCGCGATGGCCGTGGCGATTACGGCGCGAAGACCGCCTTGAGTGCGCATCCTGCGACTCGGGCTCTGCGACAATCTCCACATTTTCAGCAACCGCAACTTCACTTTGCTCAGTAATTTCAGCGACTTCGGCGGATTGCTGGCCTCGGCGACCACGACGGCTTCGGCGCTCATTGCGACGACTTTCGAGCGAGAGCTTGTCCTCGGCAAACGCCGCAGCCACATCGCGCGTGATGTTCAACGCCTGAGAGTCAACCTCAGCCTGTAACTCTTCGGAAGTAAAGGAAGTTTCTTGTTCTTCGTGATTCTCTGCTTGCGCCAAGCGACGAGCAAGACGCTCGCGACGACGCGCGGAACGAGACTCACGAGTCTTTGGAGTTTCCCCTTGGTTTTCGGGAACTTCCGCTACAACTTCCGTTGCAACTTCTGGCGTTTCTACAGTTTCTTCGGCTGGCTTCAGAGACGAGAACAAGCGCGCGCGCAAACGACTGGCCGTGCGCTTCGAAACATCCATCGGCTCCGGCGTGGCCACCGGCGTTTCCACCGTTTCGGCAGGCTGCGCAGGTTGCGCCGAATTTTCGTGACGACGGCGCTCACTGCGCGCGCGATTGCGCTCACGAGCCGCTTCACGACGCGAGGCCGAATCTTCTTCCACGACCACTTGCGACGCCGCTTTTTCAGAAGATTCTTCTTTGTTTTCAGCAACTTGCGTTTCAACAGCCGCATTATGGCGACCACCACGACGGCGGCGACGACGGCGACGACGCGGTTCTTCGGTTGTTTCTGCCGCGTCTTCCGTTTCCTCGGCCATCTCAAATTCGGGCTCTTCAGCGAATTCTGGCGCGGTCATCAACTCGTCGGCCGGAATGTGACCCACGATACGCGGCGGCTCAAACGCCACTTCATCGGCCTCAGCCTCGTTTTCAGCCCAATCCACGCGCGGCGTCGCGTTCACAGCCTGTGGCGTCATGGCGCGTCGCGAACGGCCACGAAGCAAGCGCATGCGACGAGATTCTTCTTTGTGTTCGCCATGTTGCGCGGTTTGCGGTGCCACAACTTCAATCGAATCGCGCGTGCCCAAAACCGTGGCATCCGGCACAAGTTCGATGTGAACGTTGAACTGCGTCTCAAGTTCGGTCAACGCAGCGCGCTTGGTGTTGAGCAAGTACAGCGCAAGCGGCGCCGGCAAACGACCGCGAACCGTAGAGCCCGCCATTGCACTCACCGCCAATTCCTGCATGCGGCGAAGCATCGTCATGCCGAGCATTTCGGTCGTCATCACAAAGCCCGAGCCTTCGCAGAGCGGGCAAATGTGGTGCGTGCTCGACATCAAGCGGCCTTTCACGCGTTGACGCGACATTTCGAGCATGCCGAATCGCGAAATACGACCGATTTCCACGCGCGCTTTGTCGAGCTTCATGGCGTTGCGCAGCGCTTTTTCAACTTCAAAGCGGTGCTTCAAATCCGCCATGTCGATGAAGTCAATGACGACCAAACCGCCCAAGTCACGCAAGCGCAGCTGGCGACCAATTTCCTCGGCCGCTTCAAGGTTTGTCTCAAACGCCATGAGCTCCTGAGTCCGGTGATTCTTGGACTTTCCGGAGTTCACGTCGATCGAAATCAGTGCCTCAGTTGGGTTAATCACAATCGACGCGCCACTCGGCAACAAAACCTTGGGCATCGAAATGTTGAGAAGCTGCTTCTCCAAACCATAGTTCGAGAAAATCGGCATTTTGCCGGTGTAGAGCTTCACCTTTTGAGCGCTGTCCGGCATGTGGTGATTAAAGAAGGCAAGCACCTTTGAGTGAACCTTCTCGTCGTCCACCACGATTTCTTCAATGTCGTCGGTGAAGTAGTCGCGCACCGAGCGAATGACCACATCCGGCTCGCTGTAGATTAAGCCCGGACCTTTTTGCTCAGCGTTCGCCGCTTCAATGTGCGCCCAAAGTCGCGACTGATTTTCAAAATCTTTGCGCAACTCGTCTTGTGAGCGGCCAGAACCAGCGGTGCGGATGATCACGCCCATCTCATCTTTGAGATTAAGCTTGGAGATCAAATCCTTGAGCTGACGGCGCGTTTCATCGTCCTCGATTTTTCGGCTGATGCCGCCGTTTCCGGAGAAGGGCATGAGCACGATGTAACGGCCAGGCAACGTGATGTCCGTGGTGAACGCTGCACCTTTTTGGCCGATCTCTTCTTTGTAAACCTGCACCAACATTTCGGTGCCGATTTTGATGAGATCTTGAATGCGACCACGGCCGCCGTCGCGACCACGCGAATCGCCATCGCGGACATCGCTTTTTGCGCGCTTGTTGTAGTAGCGCTTGTGAATGTCGTTGAAAGTGATGAAACCGTTTCGATCGGAACCGTAATCGATAAAGGCAGCCTGCAAGCTGGGCTCAATGCTGACCACACGCGCTTTGTAGATGTTGCCTTTGATTTGCTCCGTTCCCTCGATGGCGATGTTCAAATCTTCGAGGGTCTTTTCGTCGACGATCGCGACACGCACTTCACCTGCTTGTGCCGCGTTCACCAGCATTCGTTTCGTCATGTAAAGAACTCCAGACCCGGCCCACACACCCGGAACCTCAGCGGGGCTCGCACGGATGGGGCCAAGGGCACAAAAATCTGCGCTTTCGCGAATTTGAGCCGTAGCTCGCCTGAATCAGGCACTTAGCGCTCCAAAAAGCGCTTAAGCAGGCCGCGTGTACCACAAGTGTTTGTGAAAAGCATTGCCAAAGTGACAAGCCATGACGTGTGACTTTTTGCGCTTCCAAGATCACTTGAAAGCACTGCTTTAACTAAGGAAATGGCAATTTGGAGTCATGAAGAAAGAGAAGGGAACTGAGGCAGGAATCACTCAGACTTTTTATCGCTGTCCGTGTTCGAAAATTTCAGCGCCGACAGATTCATGCCGCTGCTGGTCGATCCAATCGCCGCCCAACTGCCGGTGGTTCGCCCCAAAATGCCCTTGGGCTTTTCTTCCGTCGCTTCTGGCTTCGACGAACTCGGAATCGACGTCGCCTTCGCTCCCAAAACCGGAACCGGCGTCGCCTTCGCCCCCAAAATGCCCTTGGGCTTTTCTTCCGTCGCTTCTGGCTTCGACAAACTCGGAACCGACGTCGCCTTCGCTCCCAAAACCGGAACCGGCGTCGCGGAACTTCCCAATTTGCCCAAAAGACCACCCTTGCTCGGAGTCAGCGCCGCCCAAGAACCCGTCGTCTTGTTTAAAACGCTGCCCTTCGAATCCAACTTACCCAGCAATCCGCCACTTGACGCCTTCGCAACACCCGCATCCGTAATCGCTTTCGGAATTCTTTCCATCGCCGACTTCGCTTCTTCAGCTTTTCGGGCTTCTTCAG
>JAZUEA010000513.1:0-2152 GCA_045639945.1 Myxococcota bacterium | reverse complement strand
CCTCGTCCGCGCTTGTCGACGCTGTTCTCCGGCATCTGTACCGGCGTTGTCGTCGTGACCACAACTCTTGCCTACACCATCAACGGCGTGTCGGTCATTTCCGCAATGCTCTTCATGCGTGGCGGTATGCTCATCATGTCGCCCATCGTGGACACACTCTTCAAGCGCAAGGTCAAGTGGTTCTGCTGGGCAGCTCTGGGCATGTCCATGCTCGCGCTCATCATCTCCAGCTTGTGGAAGCCGCTCACCAGCGATGCCCCATTCTCCTTCTCTGCGGTCTTTGGTCAGCCGGCCCTCTTCTGGATCGACCTCGTCGCTTACTTGGGCGCTTACTTTGTTCGTCTGACCATGATGTCCAAGAAGGCCAAGTCCGACAACGACGACGACACCAAGAAGTTCTTTGTTGAAGAGCAAATGGTCGGCACACCCTCCGTGCTCATCATCCTCTTCGTCTTGGCCATGTTCGCTGCACCTGCAGATCTTCAGGCTTCCATTGCCTGCACGGCTAATTCGGAAGCTTGCAGCAACTTGCCTGCTTTCTTGGGTGGTCTTCACAGCGGCTTCTTTGAGTTCTGGACCGCTCACCCCAGCAAGATCATCGCTTACGCCATGATGATTGGCTTCTTCTCTCAGTTTAACGGCGTGTTCGGCGGCCTCATCCTCTTGGACAAGTCCGACAACGCTTTCGCCGTGCCGGTCAACCGTTGCTCCTCCATCTTGGCGGGCGTGGGTTCCTCCCTTGCATTGGTCCTCGCCTTCCCGACCATGGCCGAGCATCCGAACGGCGGTCAGTACTTGGGTGCTGCCTGCGTGGTGGGTGCCATCTGCTTCCTGACCATCCCCAAGATGCTTGCGAAGATGAAGGCCAAGAAAGCCGCTTAATTCTTTTTGGCTTTCAAGCTTTTAGCCCGGATGATTCCGGGCTTTTTTGTATTTGCAAGTTTTAAAGCTTGTAAGTCTTGCCTGAAACGCTGCAGCTTCTCCCCATCTCTTTCGTTATTCTCCTTCATTCACCGAGCCGTGTGATTGAATCACTGCAGGTGGCTGCACATAAAAGAAAAGCCCCACTTCCCAGTTTAGGAAATGAGGCTTTGGTTAAATGACCGCGGATCAGCTGAAAGACTTACTTCTTCCAGTACCAATCGTCGTCATCGTCGTAGTAGTAGCCACCGCCGTAGCCGCCGGAACCACCGCCGGAACCGCCGGAACCGCCGGTTGAACTGCCGCAGTCAATGTCCACACCGCAGAAGCTATCGCAGGTGCCATCGCCATACCAGTCCGGGTAGCTGCAAATGAAGCTCGACGGCACGCAGAGATTGTGAATGTTGCACTTGTTCTCTGCACAATCGGAATCCACTAAGCACCCAATGCATGTATTACTGCTGGTGCTCCACATGCCACCGTTGGCACAAGGCTCACCATCTTCAGTGAGAACCTCGGGTTCACAACTGTTGGATGCGCCGCAGATCTTGCCGAAACCGCAAACCGTATCCGTAACGCACTCAACGCACTCGCCCGTTTCAACGTTACATTCGCCGACCAGGCAGCTGGGATTCTCAGCACTGCAAGTGAGCTCTTCGCAATCACCCGTAGCGGGGTTGCACACACCCTCGCTGCAGCCAGTGTAAGTGCAAGAGCAAAGCCAGTTCTTGGTCGGGTGAACGTTAGCGATGGCGCTGCCACAAGAGCTCATGTACTTGCAAGAAGCGTTTGTCGAATCGGCGCAGTCCATATCCTGTGCACCGCAACCACATTCGCAGCCACCGTCACCGTAGTAAGAAGTGGAACAGCCAGAGCGAGACGAATCCCACTCCTCAGGCACGCAGATAAACTTAGAATTGTTGCAGATGTTGCTCTCGCACTGCGAGTTATTGATGCACTCCACACACTTGGAACCGTTCCAGTAACCACCGCTGGTGCACGGTGTTCCAGTATCAGCACCTGTCAAATTCTCAGCAACGCAGGCGTGAGATTCGCTGCAGAGATTGCCCATGGAGCAGTCGCTGTCCGTTAAGCACTCAACGCATTCGCCAGCGGTCGCGCCGTCAGCAATGTAGCACTTGCCCACCGAGCAATCGCTGTCGCCACTGCACGTTACGGTTTCGCAGTCACCCGTGGCGGGGTTGCAAAGGCCAGCCGCACAACCCGTCTT
>JAZUEA010000512.1:0-2216 GCA_045639945.1 Myxococcota bacterium | reverse complement strand
CCTACATCGGCTGCGGTGAATTCAACCTCGTCTACGGTTCTGTCGCTAAATACGATGTCCGCGCTGGCGAAGACGACAACATTCAAGAGCACGAGCGCAACCGCCGTTCCGTGATTTTGCTCCTCTCCAAGAACTGGACGGACGCTCACGGCAAGAAGCGCTCTCTGCCTGCCAACCTCGCAATCGAGGCCGGCGGAATGTTGCCCTGCAAGGTCGGTAAGTGCGACGTCAACTACGATCACTCGCCTGACTGCGAATGCTGCAAGAGCCAGCTCTCTCGTTACGCTGAGATGTCGCCGGCTCAGATCCAGGCTACCATTCACCCTGCACAGCGTAAGGAATCGTTCCACGGTGTCGAAGCTTCGAACATCGAGAACGTTCCGGATCCGTGGAAGACTTGGGCTCAAACCCAATTCAGCGGCAAGGGTCTTCCGTGTCCTGTGTACGCTCAGATCGCTTGGTGCGACGCCGAGTGCAAGAGCTTCAAGAACAAGAAGAACACCTCGAAGTACCGCTTCGAGTGCGTCCAGTACGCCTGCTTCGGAGACTTCAACTTCGAAAAGGACGTCTCGTTCCTTGATCCGGTTGCGGCCACCACGTTCTCTTCTCTCAAGACCACGTTGGATAACGCCGCTGACGGCGCGCAAATCGCCATCGCCGGTCACGCCGACAATCCAAGTCAAAAAGAGCAAGACGCGTTTGTGTCTCGCCCGCTCAGCTTCCGTCGCGCTCGCGCCGTGAAGGCCTTCTTGGATCACGATGTTGATGCCTTGATGGCCATTTACGAAGAAGAGAAGGACAACGAAGCGTGGGGCATTTCGGCCACGCAAAAGATGTTGTTCGTGCTCGGATTCGATACGGGCAGCATCGGCAGCGAACTTGGCAACAAGTACGCCACGCAGCTCTCAGCCTTCGAAGACGCCAATGGCGTTGGCAAGAAGTCTTTGAGCAACGGCGTTTTGACTCAGAATACTCGTAAGGCACTCTTCACTGCCTACATGGCGGCGATTTGCCCCGAGATCGACGAAAGCAAGCGCAACTACTGGACCGATCCGAAGACCGACGACGAAAAGTCGAGCGGCTGCCTCGCGTGCGGTGGTTTGAACCAGCTCAAGCCGCGTCCCGCTGGCCGTCAGTACGATCGTCCCGAAAACCGCCGCGTCGTGGTCATGCTCATCCGCAAGGTTCGTGTGACGGGCGACGAAGAAGGCGTTGAGGTTCCGTGCATTGCTGGCGATGACGCGCCTTGCAAGAAGCAGTGCGAGATCTTCGCGGCTCTCTCCGACGAAGAAAAAGCCAAACTTCTGGTTCGCACGCCTGAAAGCAACTGCGATCACCCCGAAGGCGAAGAAGACTGCGTGTACTGCGATGCCGACGGTCACATGAAGACCGCCTACACCTGCGCATTCTACGCCAAGTTGGTGAACAGCGCTGACGTCACCTGCGACGGTTGTGAATCCAAGCGTCCGACGCTTAAGCCTGAGTGCTGCAACTTCATTGATGACATTCACTTTGAACAGAACAGCGCTTTCGCCAAGCCCAGCATTTTCAGCCTCGTCGTCAAGCACTTCTTGTCGAGCTTGAAGGACCTGGTCGAAAACAGGGGTATCGACGCTCGTATCTTAATTGCGGGTCACACCAACTCTGATCGCGATGAACGCTTGATCGCTCGTGATAAGCTCATGCCTATCTACGAGATGCGCAAGGCGTTGACTGAGCGCCGTGCTCAGGCCGTCATCGCCATCATGATGAAGGATGTCGACCTCTGGACTAAGATCCGTAAGTCTGACACGGCTGCAGGTAACAACTGGGATAGCTTCGGTGCCGATATGGCAATGATCGAAGCTGTTCTGAGTGCTGCCGGCAAGTCGACACAGTTTGGTTCCGAATCTGCTGGCATCAAAGCCTTCCAAGAATGGTGGAACCGCGAATGTACTTGGAAGAAGCCGGCGACGGTTAAAGCTTCGTTGACGGTCAACGGTCAGCTCAATCTGGATGTCCAGAAGGCGATTGCGTTCGCTTACTTCTGTACGTCTCACCAGCGCGCGATTGATGCTGGATACGACTTTGACAAGTTGACGAAGACCGAAACGGGCGAAAGCCGCTTCTTGAAGATGGGTCCTCGCTTCCCGGCCTTCATCGGATGCAGCTCGTTCAACTTGTTCACGTTGGGTTCTGTTTTGGGAGACAACTCTTCGAGAGCCTCCGCTGCGAAC
>JAZUEA010000511.1:0-2351 GCA_045639945.1 Myxococcota bacterium | reverse complement strand
GAACGGTCATGCGATAGGGAATACCGGCCAAACCACGAAGAGCCGGAGCGCCACAGTCGGCTTCAAACGGCTGCAATTCTTCGATGGTGAGCGAAGGCTGAACGTTGAGGCTCAGGTCCATCGCATCGCCTTCGGTGATGTTGCCGTCTTCGTCTTCGGTGGTCGGGATGATTTTGCCCTTAAAGGTACCCACGTTGGCGCGGTTGGTGAAGGGGTTCTGGAAAGGTCCAAAGCGGGACCAGGTCAGAACTTGCAGCTCTTCGCCGTTAAGTTGGACTTTGCCGTTGTAGAAAGGCGTGATTTCTAAATCGACCTCAGAAGATTCGCCTTCGTAACTGCGGAAAGTTCCTTTGAAATTCAGGCGCGTCGAGCCCTTCTCACTGAAGCCGCGGCCGTAGAAATCGACGGTTTCACCGACGACGAGGTTTTGAGCCGAGATATCGGTCACCGCGAGCGGTGCCTCTGATGCATCGTCGCTGCAAGCGCTGAACGCGAGAGCGGAAACGAGTAGGAGAGAAAGCTTGCGCATGATTCCTCCGTAGGGCGTGGTTGCCTCTGTCAAATCGCGCGCTTTTATCACAAATCGGCCTGAAATAGAAATAAATCAGTGGCGGAATTAAAGGATTTTCCAAGGAATTTTTTGAATTTTGTGCGCGCGTCGTCGCCTTTATTTTTATGTTGCGCTTTGCAATGATGCGTCGGTTGTTTTGGAGGCTTTTATGCGAGCGATTCTTCCGTTTCTGATGTTGATTGCCTGTCCTGTTTGGGCTCAAAACATGCCACAGCGCAAAGCGATGAAAGAACAGATGGAGTTCATCAAAGTTCCAGAAGGTCGCGTTGTATTAAAGGTCACGACGGACGGCAGCAAGCGAGCGAACGACGAAGTGGTTGTGCCGGCGTTTTGGCTGTCTCAAACAGAAGTGACAGTGGAACAATATCGCTTTTGTGTGAAAGCGGGAGTTTGTAAAGCTCCGCAAAATTATTCAGAAAAATCATTAAAAGAAAAACGTGAGCTGTCTCTTTCTGATTGTAACTATGGCAAGAAAGGGCGCGATCATCATCCGGTGAATTGCATTTCTGCTCATGATGCAGAAACGTACGCTGAATTTGTGAACGCCAGACTTCCAAAACCTGAAGAAATGCAATTGGTTACAGCGAATCTCACGGCTTCTTGTGAATCCGCAGTGATCGCAGGCCAAAAAGCTCCGGGGTGTGATGCGGGTGCGTCGTGGGCGGTTTGTTCCAAAGGCAAAGATGTGAACGGCTTTTGCGATTTGCTCGGAAACGTCTCGGAATGGCTCGCTCAAGAGCCTGGTTTGACGCCTTCAGCACCCGTAAAACCAAAGCCGCGTCCACGATTTACGCACGGTGGTCACTACGAAAGCTCGCTCAAAGAATTGGGAACGGAGCGCCAACTTCGAAATGTGTTCTCTCCCACCATCGGTTTTCGAGTTGCTCGTGATTTGAAATAGAACTCCCGCGATTTGATTGCTAAAACGCTTATCTGAATTCATTCAATCACTCTAAAATTCTATTCGATTTTAGCAAGGCAAACACTTGGCTGCAGCGCTTGAGGTGTGACGTGTTAATGTTTGCCGTTTGTCGTGAGCTTCGTTGAACTCTTCGATTTTATTGTTAAAACTCTGCTCTCAGCTCTTAAAAATTCACCTGAGAACAATGTCGCGCTCAAAAGCTGTCGCGGCAGAGTTGAGATCTTATGGCGAATTTGCAACGCCAAAATAACAAATCTGACATTGAAAGCTTTTGTAACTCTCGCTGCGGTCGTGAAATTCGCTCAAAAAAATCTTGTGTATCGAGATACAGTTTGATACTCTGGCAACTTCTTTTTTTGATTTATCCCTCTCTTAGGAAAGGATTTTTTAATGCAGTGTATTTCTTTTAAAACTTTCACAGCCTTGTTGAGCAGCGCCTGTTTGGCGATCAGCGTTGGCTGTGACGACGACGATGACGTCGTTGCTGCGGATTCCGGTCCAGTCAAGGTTGATGCCGGTTCTTCCAAGGTCGATGCGGGCAGCAACGGTGAAATTGACAGCAGTGTAGCTGATTCGAGCGTTGAAAGCGATAGCAGTGTTGCAGATGCTGGTATCGAAGTTGACGCAGAAATCGACGCCAGTGTGACTGTGAATCCTTGCGATGTCAACAACGGTGGTTGCGAGCAGATCTGCTTAAACAATCAAGGCGTGGCTGACTGTCGTTGCACCGATGGCTTCATCATGCGGGACGGTCACTGTGTTCCGACCAGCGACATCAACCCCTGCGACACCAACAACGGCGGCTGCGAACAGATCTGCACCAACATGAACGGCACCGCTGTTTGTAGCTGCAACGAC
>JAZUEA010000510.1:0-3772 GCA_045639945.1 Myxococcota bacterium | reverse complement strand
GGCCTCCGACTTGGCGCTTGTGTGCCGTGGTGCTTGTTGAACGGTTGCGCCGGCGAAGACGAAGTTTGCATGCAGAGCGGCTGCAAGACGCCGTGCGCTGGTGTGATTTGTGATGAAGGCGAAGTTTGCTCGCTTGGCACTTGCGTCATCGATCACTGCCTCTACACGGGTTGCGCTGAAGGCGAACGCTGCCGCCCGACTGGCTGCGAGCCCGATCCGTGCGCACATGTCAACTGCGGTTCATCCGACAGCTTCTGCCGTGATGGTGAGTGCGTGTTCTCCTGCGCCGAAGTCAGCTGTCCTGCGGCGAGCGCCTGCATCGACGGTCTTTGCCAGGATACAGGTTGTGCGCCGGTTGGTTGCCCAGAAGAAGGCGAGGCCTGCATCAACAATCTTTGCCAGCCTGATCCGTGCTTGGTCATGACCTGCGAAGCCGCCGAAATTTGTGTGGCTGGTGTTTGCCAGGCGGATCCGTGCTTGGATTTGAAATGCCCGACCAACCAGACTTGCAAAGTTGTCTTGGGCACGGCGCAATGCGTAGCGGACTGGCCTGTCATTCCGTACGAAGATGCGAGTGTTTACGACCAGGAGGACGCTGGCATTTTGGATGCAGGCACTGCTGGTTCCGGCGGTGGAAAGCCGTCTGGTGAAGCTGGTTCTGGCGGTGGCTCTTTGGATGTTGAAGATTCCGATGCCGGTTTGACGCCCAGCGACAAAACTGGTGGCAGCGAAGGTTGCAGCGTTTCTTCAACGGGTTCGTCTGCTTGGCCGCTCTTGCTGCTTGGTTTGCCGGTTCTCCTTCGCCGCCGCCGCCGCTAATCCTTCCTTAAAAACCTCCTCGATTCTTTTACATTTCACATAGTTAGCCACTCTTTTGCGCGTGATTTTCTTTTAGATAAGAAATTCGATCGCTTGAAGAATGCGTCGAAAGCGTTGTACTTAGGCGCGTTTTCTCATTTCGATTGAGGTTTCGAAATGCGCACATCGATCATTTTCGCGTTGGGTTTGGCGCTGTGTGCTTGCGCTGAAGACGGCGGTGAAACGCCGCAAAAAGTTGTAGATGCTGCCGTTCAGGTTTGGCCTGATGCTGGTCATGTGGTCGATGCCGCTGTGCCGGTGCCGGTGAGCGTAAAGATCACAAGTCCCGACGATTACGCAGTCGTTTCAACAAATTCTGTAAATGTTTCTGGAACAGTGACAGGCACAAACGTGGTCACTGTGAATGGTGTAACGGCAACGGTTGCAAATGGAACGTTTACTGCTTCGGTGCCGCTTGAAAGCGAAGGCGATCATCCAATCACAGCGGTGGCAGGCGACTTCCTTGATCAAATTACTGTTACGTTGGATCAAACGCCGCCGCTGATCGATTTTGTGAATCCCGTGCGTGGATCACATATTGATTCGCTATCGACAACTCTTCGATTCAACGTCGAAGAAAACACTGCGCTTGATGCACTTACGCTTGATGGCACGGAGCTGAGCACCTATTTGATTCCGGATGTACAGCTCAATCAATTTTCGTTGTCGCGTGGCTTGAACATGCTCTTGGTGCAAGCCACCGATTTGGCGAGATTGAGCGCACGTGAGCACAGTGCGATTTTGGCCGGTCCACTCACGGAACCCTCTGAAAAGATTAAGAATGCGATTCGTGTTCACATTGGTAAGAATGCGATTTCTACGCTTGAAGGCATGCTTGCGGACGTGCTCGACAATCTTGATGTGGAATCGCTTCTTGGCGAAGAAGGTTGGCAGGCGGGCAGCTCGAACTTTGGTATTCGTTTAAATTCAGTCACTTTCAACACGCCAGATGATCATCGCGTAAGTCTTTCGCTCGACGAATCAAACAGCGAACTCGATTTTGCGCTGCAATTTTTGAACCTTCGCCTCAATTTCGATCTTCTCATTTTAAATGGTTCGAGCATTCCGTGCACCGCGTCCACGCAGCGTTTGGATGTGACGGGCGGCGTTCACTTGGCTGTTCAAAATGGCTCGTTGGTTACAGAACTCAGCGATTTATCAGTAGATTTCACAGGTCTTAATTTGTCGCTGGGTTCTTCGAGCTCGGAATCGCCGAATGCGACGGTGATCGAAGGCCTGTTGGGTGATGTGGTCGAGTTTTTTGTGACTCAAAAAATTCCGCCTCTCGTTCATGATCTACTTGCTGTCATCGAAGAACCGGTTGAGTTCTCGGTTTTGGGCGCGGATTTGCGCGTTCGCTTGCATCCCACTTTGCTGAAAGTCACGAACACGGGCATTTCGGCGCGTATCGATGTGTTCGCCGAGCTTCTCAGTGAACCTGTTGAACCGCCGATTTCGGGTTATGTTGGAACGCCGGCGATTTGGGAAGGTGTGCCGGAGACAGACGATGTGGCAATTTCTGTGGACGATGATTTGTTGAACGCGTTGCTTTACCAAATTTGGCGCGGCGGCGGGTTGTTCCCGATCATCAATCAGGCGTTCATGGATGAGCACGGGTCACAATTGCGCATTGTGCTGAGCTTTTTCGGCAGCTTGCTTTCTAAAGTTTACAGCAATATCACGCCGGCTACGCCGCTTGCGCTGCACGCGATGCCGCAACTTCCGATTCAGGTTCGCTTTTTGAAAAACGCAAACGAGCAAATCGAAATCGGCATGGGGGCGATTCAGATCAATGTGCTGACTGATGATGCGCAAGCGGTCGATTTGCTTCAGGGCTCAGCGTCGCTCAAGTTGTCTGCCAAAGTTGCTGTTAAAGCGGCTTCAGAAGCAACTCATTTGCAGCTCAACTTGGGTGAGCATTTAATTGCGTTTGACGTCGAGACTGATTCGCTGCGTGGTGCGGTTGAGGCGAGTGTTGAGCAGCCGCTTTTGAATGTGGTTGAAAGCTTGTTGCCGATCATTCCTACGCTGCTTTCGTCGATTTCACTGCCGGCCATTCCGTTCGTTTCTCTTAAAAATATCAGGGTTTACGCCGAGCCGGATAGCGCAGTTTACGCCGAGCCGGATAGCGCAGGATTCCTCACCATTAACGCAGAACTCAAGTAAGTTCTGTGCTCACCAACGGGGCGGCAAAAGTCGCCCTTCTTTTGTTCATTCTTAAAGAAAATTACAGGCGAGAAAATTCGAGGCAGTCGATATCGCAGTCGTAGGTGACGGTGAATTGCTTGTGGTGGCCAGCCGCGTCGCCGGCGATTTCGAGCGGAGCTTCACCGTCCAAGATTTCGATTTCGCAGTTTTCGAGCAAAATATCAGTGCATCCAGGGTGGTCGACGTAACCACTGCGCCAGATCGTGGGCAAGTGACCCACGGCATAAAGTGGGTTGAAGTCCACGAGTCGCATGTGGAATCGGCGTTCGACTGTGCCCGCGTACGGCATGATTTTGAACTTGTATCCAAAGTACGGCGTGGTGCCGAAAGTACAAATGCGAACGCCGCCTTCATAAGCCACAGCACCAGGCGCGATGGTCGCGTAATGTTCGCCCTTTGAATTAACAAGGTAACCTTCGCCGCCGGTGTTGCGCACTCGCACGTTCCAACGTGGTTGTTGAACGATGAGTTGCGGAATTGATTTTCCTAGTGCTGCAATGATGTAGCCAAATGCGGTTTGAAAAACGCTGCTCGCGACGGGAACTTTTTCCGCCATGGCTTTCATATTTTGGTAGCTGTCCAAAATGTGCGCATCCCAGCCGAAACCAGCAAAGGTGCAGGCTCGATCCTGGACGCGTAAAATTCCCATCTTGCGAGTTGGCGCGTAGGCAACTTGACCTAAATCACTGCGAAAATCACCAGCACC
>JAZUEA010000509.1:0-2704 GCA_045639945.1 Myxococcota bacterium | reverse complement strand
TCCGACTTCCCGGTACGATTTCCATGTATTTCTCGCCAAGTACGCCTTGTGTTGTGATGTAAAACTCAGAGTCTTCCCGAATGACCGGCGCGAAGCGTTCCTGAAGCGAGATCTGCATGCGCACATTCACAGGCTGAAGACCTGGTGCAGCAGGTTTTGTGCGTTCAATCAAAAAATCCACTGAGTCCACGCGGCCGGCGCGAACGCCTGCAATTTTGACGGGCGCGCCTTGAAGCAGGGAGCCGGAATCGCCGAATTCAATCGTGTAGTGCACGAGTTCGCCGGTAGTGAATGTGCCCAATAAAGCAACGAAACCGATGAGCAGTGCAAAAGCCACCAGAACGACGGCGCAGACTTTGATTTTGAGTGAACGTTCTGTGGATTCTGATTTTTGGGATTTGTTTAATGATTTCAAAGCTATTCCATTGGACCATCAGAAGCACCGCTGATGAATTGCCTCACAATTGGATCAGAGCTGGTGCGGAAATCTTCAGGTGTGCCGTCGAGCCGAATGTGACCTTGGTAGAGGAATACAATGCGATCGGCGATCGAAAAAATGCTGTGTAAATCGTGAGATACGACCAAACTTGTTACGCCGCTTTCGTCGGAAAGCTGTCGAATTAATCGGTCAACTTGTTGAGCGGAAAGTGGATCGAGTGCGGTCGTGGGTTCGTCAAAAATGAGGTACGCCGGATCCAAACTGAGGGCGCGCGCAATTGCGACGCGTTTTCGTAGACCATCGCCAATGTCAGCCGGATATCGCTCGGCGTAATCTTGCATTTGAACACGTTCCAAAAGCTTAAAAGCTGCTTCTAAACTTTTGGAATGATTCATGTTTTTGTGCTTTCGAAGCGGCAAAGCCACGTTTTCAAGAAGCGTCATCGAGTCAAAGAGAGTGCTGTGCTGAAAGACCATCGCGCAGCGTTTGCGAA
This sequence comes from Myxococcota bacterium, assembly GCA_045639945.1. Lineage (GTDB taxonomy): Bacteria > Myxococcota_A > Bradymonadia > UBA7976 > UBA1532 > UBA1238. Next base: position 1,772 of record JAZUEA010000509.1, on the reverse strand, counting down.
GTGGGAAAAATTGTTTTTCCGACCACTGCGTAATTTCTTGTCCCTCAAAGAAAATTTTGCCTTCGTCGGGGCGCAATAAGCCAACCAAATGCTTCACTAATACGGATTTTCCGGCACCACTTTTTCCAATGATGAACAGCACTTCGCCGATGTTCACCGAGAGACTGACATGGTCAAGTACGACCTTGTTGCCAAACCGCTTGGAAATATTACGAAATTCGATCATTTGAAGAGGTACATCGTGATGCCGATGAGAAAATCCAAAATAAGGACCGCTAAGCTGCTTTCCACAACAGCACGAGTGGTTGCGCGTCCAACGCCGTCGCTGCCGCCGCTTGCGTGAATCCCTGCGGTGCAGGCGATAACAGGTAAAACAATGGCGTAAACAACTGATTTACAAACACATTCAGCAATATCAACGCTCGAAACTTGATCGAAGTTTGCGTACGTTGCAGGCAGCGTATCAAACGTGATGACGGCAATGCCTAAACCAGCGATGAATGCAGCGGCGCCACCAAAAATCATGAGCAGCGGTATCATGATGAGCGAGGCAAAACATCTTGGTTTTACAAGTGTTTCGATGATTGGTGCGCCGCAAAGTCGGTAGGCATCGAGCTGTTCCGTGACGGCCATGGTGCCCAATTCTGCGGCGAGTCCGCTGCCCACACGGGTCGCAATCATCAATCCCGAAAGAGTGGGGGCAAGTTGTCGAATGAGTGCGGGCATGAGTTGTTCGCCGACCATGGTGGCGTCGCCCACAATTCTTTGAGCCTGATAGCCCGCTTGCAAATTTAAGATTGCGCCCAAAAATCCAATTGTTACGAGCACAAAGAAGACGCTTCGATTTCCAATTGAGTAGCAAGCTCGCCAAATGGCATTGGCAGAGCCAGGTCCGTCTAAAAGACTTTTTGATAACTCTTTGAAACTATTAAAAATTTGGAGAATATCGGTCTTGATGGTTTGGGCTAAAGTCATTGTTCATCCTCCAATCCAAGTGATGAGGTAATCGAGGACGAAAATGCCAATTGCTGAGGCGACAACGCTGCTGGTGACCGCTCGACCAACGCCAGGTGCGCCGCCTTGAACGCTCAGACCTATCGAGCAGCTGATGAGTGCAATGCAGGCTCCAAAAAAAGTGGCTTTCGAAAAACCACTAAAGAAATCCGAGAGTTTCACGTATGTGATAAACGAATTCAAAAATACAAACGGATCGACCTGGATGAGAACGTACGAAACGACCAGGCCGCCTAAAATGGAGCAGACATTGCCGAGCACGTTGAGCAAGCTCATCATCACGACCATCGCAATGAAGCGCGGCAAAACCAGGTATTCCACTGGATCGATGGCCAATGCGCGCAGAGCGTCGATTTGCTCTGTTACTTTCATGCTGCCCAATTCGGCGGTGTTGTGAGCTCCCACGCGACCTGAAAACATGAGGCCAATCAAAAGTGGGCCCAGCTCTCTAAATGTGCCCCAGCCGAATCCCCAACCAACCATTTCGTAAGCGCCGAATTTTATTACGTAAGTTCCTGCTTGTGTTGCAGCAATGGCACCTGCAAATGTCGCTGTCGTCAGCACGATGGGAAGCGAACGAACGCCCACGTCGTACAGCGTGCGCCATAAAAGAAAGCTGTCGAGTTTGCCTCGAAAAGCAGCGCGAAACGTTTCAAACGCCAGCAAAAACAAACCGCCGAGCGCTTCTGCTGCATCTGCAATTGCCGTGAGCGCTTTCATTTTTTGAGTCCGCCCGCTTGCAGAAATTGCTTTACATG
>JAZUEA010000508.1:0-1732 GCA_045639945.1 Myxococcota bacterium | reverse complement strand
GCTTTCCTTAAGTCTCGCTGACGAGCAAACGGGCAAAAAGCGTTGGAGAGGCTGGCAATTAGAGATCCTCTGCCGACTTCAGCATCTCGTCCATGAAGTTTTCACGGATTTGAATCAAGCTGGAGTAGCTGCCCTGCAAACGGCTCTTTTGCTCAGCGCCGTCAGGTCCCAACAACTCACCACCGATTTCATCACCGTCCAAGTTCAATTCGGTCGAGGCGTTGTAGCAAACGTTCGGATCATTCGGATCAGGAAAGGTGCCGGGCGGACAAGCTGCATTTGCTGCCACCGGCGCAGCGATCAAGGCAATACCAGCAAGAAAACGAAAAGTGCGCTTCATGGTTTAACTCCTCGATCATCGATATTCAGGGAAAACAGTATAGCGCGCTTTCCCTGAGTACCAACTGGAAAAGAATCCCACCATTTTTTAGTTCTGGCTACATTTCAGGTTCGCCCTGAGGTTCTTCACCACCAGAGCTCTGATTTTCCGCTTCAGCAGCGGCACGCATCGCGGCATCTTGCGCCATATCTTCAACCTGCAACTGGCTGATTTCGATGCGTTCTTTCAGCGTTTTGCGCATTTTATCCGTGAGTCCGGGCGCAGCCAACGCTTCTTGATAAGAAAGAATCGCGACGTCGGGCTTCGACAAGAATTCTTGGTACAAAAGACCAAGGTTAAAGTGAGCACCCAAGTTTTGCGGATCGAGCGCCAAAACCGCGCGATAGCCCTTCTCGGCTTCGTCGTACTTTTCAAGTGCACGAGCAGCAACAGCACGCGACAAAATCGCATCGATGTTCTTCGGCTCGTTTTCCAAAACGACGCCAAATGCGTTGTACGCAAACTCGTAGTCACGATAACCGAAGGCGAGCGAACCTGCGTTCATTTGAGCCGGCACAAAGTTCGGATCAGACGCGATGGCATCATCAAATGCCTGCAACGCCTGCGGAACTTTTTCGTCGTGCAACAAAATCAAGCCCAACATGTTGTGCAACGGCGCGGACTTGGGATTGAAGTGCAAGCCAGACTTACAAACAAGCTGAGCCAAATCATAGTGGCCCATGTCGTAGTAAACCTTGGCCAAAACTTCGTACGCCTGATCGTTCTGACTGTCGCCCTTCAAAGCTTCACGAATCAGCGTGACCGCCTTGGGGAAATCTTTGTCACCACGCGCGAACAACGCATTGTTCAAGTTAGCGCCAGAAGTGAGCGGCTGAATCTTGAGAGCGCGGTCGTAGTAGCCCTTGGCCATTTGCTCGTCACCCATCTTTAAATAATGGGTACCGATTGCAGCCAAGCCTTCACCGAACTCCGAGCCCACGTCAGCCGACTTGTTGTAGTACTCCTCAGCTTTGGCCCAATCGCCGCGCGACTCGCTCAAAACACCAAGGTTGTACCAGGCTTCAGCCAACTTTGGATCGCGATCAACCGTAGCGAGCAAGAACGAGTAAGCCTCATTCATATTGCCTGCTTGGTAAGCCGCCGACGCTTTTGCGAACAGCGAACTCGCGGATTCCTGTTCTTGAACCTCAACGGCAACCGTCTTCAACTGCTCAACCGGCTTGCCAGCTTCGTTTTCAAGCGTGCCTGTTGTGGTCGTGGGTGAACCACCACAAGCCGCCAGCAAAGCAGCAAACGCGAGGATCGCGGGACGCACCGCGCGAAGCACTGTCTTTTGGGACGTCCTTCTCATTTCTGCTGGCCCTCCGCTTCCCCGGCCTCGGCCTCAGGCTG
>JAZUEA010000507.1:0-5255 GCA_045639945.1 Myxococcota bacterium | reverse complement strand
TGAGCGCGCTCAACGGTGAAGGTGATTTGTACGCGGCTGAAGAATTGGCCGTTTTGTACGAACATGCGCAGTGCTGGAAAGAGGCGGCACAGTGCTATGAGCGTGCAGCTGAGCGTGCGCGGCGTCTTGGTTTTGAGATGCGGCCGTACGATTTATTGAAGCACGGTGACGCGCTGATTTCCGAGGAAAAACAAGGGGATCTCGGACAATTGCGTGCGCTTCTTCGTTTGCGAGTGGCGGCAAACGATGTGCAACGTGGTCGATTTGAGCGTGCATGGCAAATTTTGGCGGGCGTAGGTAAGTGGGCGAGTCGCGTCAAAGATCCGGTTGTTGATGGCCAAACGCTGCTGCAAATGGCCGATCTCCTGAAAAAACAAGGAAAATTAGAAGGCGCACTTCGAACCTACGGCCAAGCAATGGGGCGTTTCCAGCGCCTAAACGATCAGAGAAGTGTTGCTCGCTGCATTTTGGGAACTGCACGCATAGAGCAGCAAATTGGCGACGCCTCTATGGCGATTCAGCTTTTAGAGCAGGGCGCGGCGCTGATGAAAAGCGAAGGCGATCGGTTGTCTCAGGCGCAAGCTCTCGAAATTGCTGCGAATTGGGCGATCGAGCGTGGTGAATTCATGCGCGCGCAAAACATGCTCGAAGAAGCCATTTCCGTGGCGGAATCGCTTGGCGAGTATCGTTTGCAATCGCTTTGTTGTTACTTGATGGGTGAAACTCGTCGGCGTTTAAAGGATTACAGCGAAGCTCGACGATGCTTGAGCAAGGCGCTTCAGCTGGCTTATGAACTCAAAGCAGATGAGATTTCTGCCAAAGTTCACATTGCTCTCGCCCGACTTGCCGTGACACAGCATGATTTCCAGGCGGCTCTTCCACAATTCCAACGTGCGCTTGAGTTTGGTGAAGCACTCAAAGATCGACGTAAGGCCGCGAAATTAAATATAGAAATAGGATTGCTTGCCATTGATGCGGGTTATTGGCAGGCCGCCGAAAAAGTGATTTTGCGCGCGCTTAACGATGCCGATGAGAATCCGGCTCGCCAAGCGGTTTGTTATGTGACGCTGGCTTATTTGGCGGCAGAGCGCGGCGATTCCGCTCGTTGTGATCAGGCAATTGCTGCGGCATTGGAGTGCAATCATCGAACGCCAGCCAAGGATTTGAAGTTTGGTTGGGCGCTGGAATGCATTGCTTCCACGCAAATGGCAACGATTCGTCCGCACTGGGCTTTGGGTGTTTTGCAGCGCGCTCTTGAGTTTTATCGCGACAATCACTTGCCTGAGGAAGCGATACAGCGCGTTAAAGATAAAATTGTAACCATCCAAAATTATTAAAGTTTCGAGGATATCGTGGACTTCTTGAAATCTCTCGGACTGACTGAGGCATGGTTGCAAGCGTACGGCGTTTGGGTTGCTGCGGCGATCGTTACGCTGTTGCTTGTGGTCTGGCTGGTGGTTCGATTGCGGCGTCGAGCAAAAAACCGCGGCGTTGTAATCGGCATGGGTCACGCGCTTGCGTTGGCGCTCGATCGCGATTGGGCGGCTGCGGAAGATTGTGCTCGCCGAACGTTGTCGTGTGCGCGTTCCTCTCAAAATGAGCTCGATGCATTGTTGGGATTGCTGGCGATTTTGCGGATGCGCGGCGATTTCGGTGCGTCGATCGAGCTTTTGCGAACCTTTGAACACCGTTTGCAGCCTGCAATGTTTTCTGCACTCCAAGTTCGAATTGCTTTAGATGCCGGCAACTTAGAGAGAGCTCTTGAACTTGTAAGCAAAACGGAAGTGCACGTTGAGCTTGAAATTGCGGTGCTTTGCCGCACGGGTCGATTTGGTGAGGCGCTTGATCGCTACTTCGAGCGAGTGCCGCGTCGTCAGCGGTCGCCCAAAACAGAAGCCACGTTGCGAGCGCTTTACGCTTTGGCGCTTTCACGTGGTGGTGAGCAGGAAAAAGCGCAAAAGGAAATCGCACGCGCGCTGGGTGAAGGCGGTGATGTTGTTTCCGCGGCGGGTGCGCTGCTTCATGCAAAAGCGGCGGAACGTGAGCAGCTTGCGAAGTCGTTTGAAACGCATTTCCCTGGATTGCTCAGCGATGTGCTTCCTTTGCAACCTGCGGAAAAATCTGAAGTTTTAAAGAAAGCGCTTCAGCTGAATGAGGCAGGTTCTCGCGAAGAAGCGTTGGCTGTTTTGCGTGAGCATTTGAATGCAGCTCCCTGTGATTGGGCGGTGCGTCGTCAGTATGATTTGTGGCTTTGCGAAAACAGTCAAAGTGAAGAGCTGCATTCAGAACTCTCGGAATTAATTCCGCTTTTTCCAAAAAACAAGCCTGCAACGGTTGCTTGTTCTTGCTCCTCGTGTGGTTTTACTTCTGCTCATCTTTTCTTCATTTGTCCGCGTTGTGATGCCTTGGGACAAATTGCGCCGGCCCCGCTTACTTCTCCTTCAGAAGTGAGTGAAGCAGGGACGGACTTGCGCGACGTCCTTCGGGGTTTACCTTCTCAAACGTGCGCTGGAATTGACGAAAACGTGTCAATCTGATAGCTTGCGCGCTTCTAATTTTTACATTCCCACCTGGAGGCGTCGATGGCGGATCGCTTGCAACACCTGCACTGCTCTTTCTGCGGCAAAAACGGAAACGAGGTTTTGAAGCTCATAACAGGGCCTCAGGTGCAGATTTGTGACGAGTGCGTTGCGTTGTGCAACGAGATTCTCGCGCAGGATGTAAGTCAGCAAGCTTCGACCAAAAAGCCGCGAAATGAACTGAAACCAAAAGAGATTTACGACTACTTGGGTGAGCATATCATTGGCCAAGAAGTTGCGCGCAAGGTGGTTTCAGTTGCGGTTTACAATCACTACAAACGCATCAATGCCTCGCCGGACGACGAAGTTCAGCTTTCAAAAGGCAACATTTTAATGGTTGGTCCCACGGGGTGTGGCAAAACCGCCATTGCTGCTGCGCTCGCAAAATTGCTGGATGTACCGTTTGTTGTGGCTGACGCAACGTGCTTAACCGAAGCAGGTTACGTGGGCGAAGATGTTGAAAGTATTATCAAATCGCTCTGGATTGCCGCCGATCGCGATGTGGACCGCGCCAGTCGTGGCATTGTTGTCATCGACGAAATCGACAAGCTTGCCAAGCGCAGCACAGCTTCTTCAACCCGCGACGTGGGTGGCGAAGGCGTGCAGCAGGCGTTGCTCAAAGTCATCGAAGGTGAAAAGGTTGCGATTTATCCGGATGGCAGCCGCACGCGTCCGCAAAAAGAGCTGATTCAGGTTGATACGCGCAACGTGCTTTTCATTTTGTGCGGCGCGTTTGTGGGACTCGAGAAAGTCATTCAGTCGCGTAAAGCACCGAGTTCTATCGGTTTTGGTACTACTCAACGCTCAAAAAATTCGCTTGCGGATTACAACGAGCTCATTGTTCAAGTCACAGCTGAAGACTTCATTAAATTCGGTCTTATTCCTGAATTTGTGGGTCGTTTGCCTGTGATGGTGCCATTCGAGCAGCTCAGTGAAGATGACATGTGCGAAATTTTGTGGAAGCCCAAAAATTCGCTGGTCGCGCAGTACAAGCGGTTGTTCGAAATGGAAGGTGTCAACTTGGAATTTACGCAGGATGCGTTGCGAGCCATTGTTCGCGAAGCCATCAAGCGTAAGAGCGGTGCTCGTGGTTTGCGCGCCATCATGGAAGAAACGATGCTCGATTTGATGTACGAAATTCCGGATTTGGAAGACGCGCGCGGTGTTCAGATCACAGAAGGTGTGATTCTTCACACTTCTGCGCCTGAGATTACATACAAACACACAGGCGCAGTTGCCTGATTTCCTCCTTAAAATCCTGCCTTTCTCTTTCTCTTAATAAAATAAATCTTTAAGAATCTGATTGGTTCTTAAGAAATCTTATTGCTTGTGAAAAATGAGAGAGAAAGGGAAAGAGAATTAGAAGGTTTGGGTGAGTGTGAGGCTGTAGCTGGTGCGGTGACCCAGGTTACTGTCGGTATCAAAGAAGGGCTGCGTGACGCTCTTGCCATCGTTGGTGTAGAGCGAGCGTGCCGTAGAAACGCGGAAACCGACAGAGGTGTGCTCCAAGAAGCGCCAACCCAAGCCGAGGGAGAAGCTGTGAGCGCCTAAGCCAGCTTGTGAATCGGTTTGAGCGTACTGGCTGGTGTACTCGTCGTTGGGGAACTTCACAGCGCTGTAACCGTTGGAAATGCTGTAGTTTGCATTCACGTTCAAGTCGCCGACTTTGGAGCTCTGCAAAATTGCGTAGCCAACGGAGAAGTTACCGCTGAGTGCGTGCAAGGCGTTGGGCTGACCCAAATCCTGGCCACGGACACGGCATTGATCGGGGTAGCGGTCACAGTCGATTTGCTGGGTTGGATCACTGTTGATGTTGTAGCCGTACGAAATGCTGGCCGACGTGTTGAAGCCCGCCATGCCCCAGCTCATGCTGAGCGTAGGACCGAGCGACATGATCAAACCGGCTGCGCGGCTGGCGTCACTGGTCGGAATGCCGATGTCCAAGCTGCCCGAGAATTTGATGTTGGCGACAGGAATCACCGCGAAGTTGCTCCACGACGCGGACAAGTTGATGTCGCGCAATTCGGTCTGGCCGATTGTGCGGGAGCTGATGCTGGAAGTCGGCGCGCGGTAATAGTTTTCGGTGAGTTCTTTGTCGATACCAATCGCCAAACTCACAGCCACGTCCGGAATGATTTCGTAGTTCACCGCGCCGGAGAGCGAGAGCAGCTGCCAGCCAAAATCGACGTTGCTGCTTTCAACATCGGCGAAGTTGGCTTGGTTAAAGCGGTAACCCAAACTGACAGAACCTGAGAGCGGGTAACTCTTTTGGGGTTCAACGGTTTCGGTTGCTGTTGCAGCGGGTGCGTTTGAATCGGTTGCGTACTGCTCGGAGAGAGATTTCTGCGATGGATCGACTGCCGTCGCATATTCGTCAGCGACGGAAGTCTGTGTTGCAGTGCCCGTGGTGGCATCTTCTGCCCAAGCTGAAGAAACAAAGGAAAGGGCGGCTAACAAGACATAAAATCGCTTCACAGCAGATCTCCCGAACAGAACTAAAAACAATCGGGGGATTAAACGTGAATCGAGAGATGGTGTCAAGGGATGACGTAGAAAATGCTTTTGTGGAGAGCGGGTAGATTTGAGGCGGGAAATTAGTTGTTGGACGCGTTCTTCGGTTGGCCAGAGAGTTTGGTGAGTTCGCGCAAGCGCTGTTCAACGCGAGCGTTCACAGAG
>JAZUEA010000506.1:0-2741 GCA_045639945.1 Myxococcota bacterium | reverse complement strand
ACGCGCGCGCTTCATGCCTCGGCGAATTTTGCAGCGCCGGTGTCTTCTGCGGATTTGGGCTATGGTGATTTGCCGGTGGTGCGTTTGAGTCCGGATGCGACCGACGAGCCGGAAATGCCAATGATTTTTGAATCGGATAGTGGCGTGCCTACGATTACGCAAGAAGACATGGACGAGCATTACGGCACGTACGGTTCAAGTTCGCGTAGTTCGTCGGGAGCGTCGAACTTAAAAACGCCGCGTCATCCAGTCGCCCCGCCGCCAGAAGCTGCGTTTGCAGGCAATATTGGCGTTGCGCCACTCGCGCCTAATTCGCCGCTGGAGCAATCTGTTGCGGTTGAAGATCCGGCAATCGGAAGTTTTAAAGCCGCGAAATCATTAATGGAACAGGGAAGCTACACCAAAGCGATAGAGTCGTTTCAAAGCTTTGTGAATACCTATCCCAATCATGAATACGCGGATAATGCCCTGCAACTCATGGGCGATTGTTTGTATGCACGGGCGGAGTATGGTCGCGCGCTTGCGGCCTTTCGAAAACTTGTGGAAACCTATCCCACGGGCAATAAAGTGCCAGATGCCTTGTTAAAAATTGGGTTTTGCCAAGAAAAAATGGGAAATTTGGCGCAAAGTCGCGAAACATTAACGCGCCTCCGTGCATTGTTTCCGAACACCAAAGCTGCTGAGCAGGCTGCAACCAAGCTCGGCGAACGTCAGAGCCTCTAAAGGTGAGCGATGAAAAACCTTTGCCAAATGCGAAGTTTGCTTCGTAACCTCTCAATCTTTTTGAGTTTTTCTCTCCCTGGAATTGCAGGGGCGCAAGAATCGGCTAATTCTGCGCAATCCGCTGCGGATGTGCCAGATGTGCATGTTGTGGCTGAAGGCGACACGCTTTGGGGCATTTGTGACAAGTATTTTAGCGATCCGTGGCGTTGGCCTACCGTTTGGGCACTCAATCCGCACATTACGAATCCGCACTGGATTTATCCGGAAGACATTGTGCGCCTGAAGCGAACAAGGCCCAAAGCGCCCGAAATCATGGAACTTCCGGCGCTGTACACGGTCGATGTTGAATCCGCCAGACTTGCAAGCGTGAACGAAGGTTTCATCGCAGAGAAGGATTTAGAGACGTTGGGCAAGCTCGCGGCGGCTCATAATCCGCGTCAATACTTAGCGATGAACGACGATGTTTATGTTGAGTTCAAAGAACTCGATAAAGTCAAAGTTGGCGATTCTTATAGTATTTTCAACATTGGCAACGAAGTCACTCACCCGGATTCCGGCGATGTGATGGGCCACAAAATCTTGGTCATGGGTGAGTTGCAGGTCACCGACATCGACAAGAAGTACGCCAAAGCCAAAATCACGCATTCGCGGCTAGAAATTCAGCGCGGCATGAAAGTTGTGCCGCTGGTTGCAACTGAAACAAGTGTGAGCCCGCGCGAAAACTTGGTCGAAGTGAAAGGCGTGATTTTAGAAGCGCTGCGTGAAGGCCTGGAAATGGGGCAGTATCACGTGGTTTTGCTCGATCGTGGCTCTAAAGATGGTGTGCAGATTGGTAATCGATTCTTTGTTCAACGCCGCGGCGACGAGTTTGTGGATGCTGAAGATGTAAAAGACACTGATTTGCCATGGGAACGCATCGGCGAAGTCATGGTTGTTCACTTGCAAGATCATACATCGACTGCCATCGTCACGCGTTCAACCGAAGAATTGCATCGCGGCGATATGATTGTAATGCAAAAGAATTACTAAAATCTTTTTTTGGTTTTCGATAGTTAGTCTCTTCTTCTGTTCCTCTCCTTTTAAAATTCCACCCGAAAAATCAAGTCTCGCGCAACACGCGCAATTTTTCGCCGATGAATCTCACAGAGGCCGCAGTTGGTCTTGGAGGCGAAATGCTGTGTCGCGAATGGGATGCGCAAAAAAGCTGCTCAATCGGCGCAACTAACGAGAATCATTCGGAAAATTATATGGAGAATCGACGTCCTGTGTCTTGGGCGCCTGAGCCGGTGATGAGTGAGTCTGAATTGGCATCGCTCGATCGATGGATCACAGGTGAAAAATTGGAAGGATTGCAATCGATGCCAGAGGCGCAACTTGAATTGCTTGAGCAAAAACGTTCGAGAAATAAAAGAGATTTTTCTGTTGTGGAAGAGTGGGAGCAACAGAAACTTAAGGAGATTGGTGCCACAATTGTGACAGATCGTGAAAAAGATTGGCCGAAAGAAGCGCTTCGTTGTTTGGGAGCGATTCCGCCTGGTCCGCGAGTTGCGATTGTGGGAACGCGTCGTGCTGATCGCTACGGCTTGGATGTTGCGGAAAGAATTGCGAAAAAAGCAGTTCTTCGTGGTTGCTCAGTCGTTTCTGGCGGCGCGTTCGGCATTGATAAGGCTGCGCACGAAGCTGCCCTCAATGTAGGTGGCCAAACGATTGTGGTTTTGGGATCGGGCCTTGATTGCGCCACGCCGCGTGTCCATCAAAACTTGTTCAAGCGAGCGGCGGAAAATGGCGCACTGGTTAGTCCATTTTCGCTTGGCTGTCCCGCTCAAAATTGGACGTTTCCTAAACGAAATCCGTGGATTGCGGCGCTTAGCGATGTGGTAATTGTGGTCCAGGCGGATTTGCATTCTGGTGCACTTCAAACGGCTCGTGCTGCTTTATTGCTGCGTCGCCCCGTTTATGTGGTGCCGGGGCCAATGGACAGTCCACTTCATCAAGGTTGTCACACTTTGATCCAGGAA
>JAZUEA010000505.1:0-3623 GCA_045639945.1 Myxococcota bacterium | reverse complement strand
AGTTCTAAAAATATTACACCGATTATTTGATGTAGAACTGCGCTCTCTAGAAATATCGTTTACGATCATGTTTCAATATTCTCGAGCTCTAGAAATATTATGATACAACTTTGATACATAAACGTTCTCTCTAAAAATTTTAAGTCCGATCATTTATTAATGATTGTGTTTTCAAGAAATATCTCGTCCGAATCTGTACACAGAATGATACAAAATAGAAGTTTTAAGCATTCTTTATAGAAATGAATGCAAAACCTTTAAAAGTTGAGATTCTATTTTAAAGAAGTGAGTTAATGCTAGAAATGATTTGAAGGTGGGCTGATTAGAAGTGACTGATTATTCAGAGACTTCTGCTCGCTTAAATTTCAAATTGTAGTAGAAGAGCAATACTGCAGCGCCGGCACCAATTGCGGCGAAGTAAAACCACATATTTCCAGGATTGTAGGTATCGTACAAAAGCTGAGTGGTATCAAATCCTGTGGTTCCAGAGTGCTCAGCAATCTTTTGCATCAAATCATCCAAAGACAGCTGATTAAGCATGTCTTTAGACATATTGGCTTTTTCGGTCAGGTATTTGGTGGCCAAGAGCACCTTGTTACCCATTTCACCGTAGATGGCACCAGACAAGATACCGGCAATCAAATTTCCAAGGGCAACCGGCACAAAGCTGTAACCCATGTACAATGCTTTTCGATCACGCGGTGCAATCGATCCAATGTACTCCGTCGACTTTGGACTCGAGGCCATTTCACCAATAGCAAAGATAACGATAGCAATTACGATGACGGAGATGGCATTGCTGACACCAATCAAAGCAATACCGAGCGAAGAAATCAGAATACCACCAATGATCGTAGAAATTGGTGAGAACCGCATCACGATTGCAGAGATAAGGATCTGCAACAAAATGATGCTTCCTGAGTCAATGTTCACGATCCATTCAGGATTGAACATCTCTTTTGCTTCACAAGCAGCTGCTGCTGTAGCCGAGAAGTCGCTGAACCAGCACCAAACCACTGAAGTATCGACCCAGTCGCGGAGAAGTAACGGCAAAGTAATGAAGATCTGGTTAAAAGCAGTCCAGAATCCGGACAACATAAACAGGAATATAACAAATTTAAGGTCAGAGAATACGAGACCAATCTCTTTCAAAACTGTTGCGAAGGACTTGCTTTCAACGTTACCTCGGTCGGGCTCTTTAAAGAAGAGCAATACCATGATCAAGTTGAGCGTAATTGCACCCATGCTCATGTAGAACACATAGTCCCACGAGATCTTGCGAAGATAACCACCAATGAGTGGGCCCACGAATCCGCCAATGTTAACCATGGCGTAGAAGAGTCCAAAGCCAATCGAGGCCGTTTTACTATTTGTGGTGTGACTCACTGTTGCAGAGATGACGGGTTTAAACATGGCAGCACCCACTGCAACGCATAGGAATGCCATGAACATGGGGAAGTACGTCGTTACTTGACCCATGGAGAAGTATCCAGCAATCAAAATGGCATACGCACTGATGAGAGTGCGCGTATAACCAAATCGATCAGACATTGCCCCCGTAAAGATCGGCAGCAAGTAAAGAATAAACGGCACGATACCGGTGATGGATCCGCGCTGCGCATCTGTAAATCCGAGTCCACCTTTTTCGATAGGATCGGTCAGATAAATCGCATAGATGGCATACATGCCATACCACGCCCACCGCTCGAATAACTCCATTGTATTCGCAACCCAAAAGGTCTTTGGGAGCGACTTGAACACGCTCTTTTGCTCGTTGTTTGTTTCTTCGTTTTCGATCATGTGTGCTCCTTTAAAAAAACGCGGCACTATACTTTCTAAAGGCTTGATCTTCAAGATTTATGACTCCAAATCGATACTTAGAAGACTCTTCTCGCTCCATTTACAGTGAGCCTCAGAAATACTGCTCTCGGTTACGCTCCTCGATCTGCAGCGTCTCGACTTTGCGTGTGACCTTTACGCCCAAAACTGTTTTGTGAGAGTTCAAAACGCTCATCTCTCAAAGCTGTAAATCAAAACGATAGAATTTTTAGAATGCCTTGCAGATTTGGCTAACATCTCGACAAAAAAGAAGATTCTCCTTGAAAGTACTTAGAAGATTTGATAGGGGCGTTCGCGTGTTGGGTGTGGTGGTTGTAGGAGGTGTGCTGACTTTTAGGAGGCCCGTTTGGTCATCGTTCTCCACGCTTCTGTGATTCAGGGGCGCATGGTGCTTTGGGCAGAGAGTGCTGTCGAAGGACAGCGGCTCATCATTAAACGTTCGCGTCGCGGTGCTTCTCGTTCTAGACCGCGCAAGCATCCGTTTGTGGTTGAAGCCCGGCCACTTGTGCGTCTTTTTCAAGCGTTGCACATTGAACATCCAAAGGTGAAGGGACCGCCTGTCATTGCCTTTTTACCGGCAGTTTGCGGAATGCCTTGGCCTTCATGTGCGCAGATCGCGGAGCCTCCACAAACACACTTCACACCTGAACCGGCACCATTCTTTGTTCCGGTTTTGCACTTGACCATTGATGCCATGGTTGAGTTGCTTTGCCACTGTGCCGCGAAACAGACTGAACTGTTACCAGGCGTTCTGATCGGTACAGATCTGGCTTTCTTTGCGCGTGCGCTCCTGTTTGTTTCAAGTTTGGTCATCGATCAACACTTCTTGCCCGGCGTTGAACTTTCTGTAGAGACCAACGAAGAAGGTGAGTCCAAGCCTTCTTCTCACGCGACTTGGCAACTTTTGCTGGGTGCAAACGAACGCGAATCGTTGGAACAGCTGCTTTCAACCATGCCAGCCTCTGCTCGAGCTTTGACCCTGGCGGTTGATGGCCAACTTCCGACACCCAAAGAATTATTTGATGCGTTCTCACAACTGTTGCTCGACCATTTTGTAAGAGGTGCAACGCATCGTCACGTTGAGCAAGATGCAAGGCGTCGTTTCCAAAGTGTGCACGATCAATGGCTTTATGCTTTGCAAGCGCGTGATTCGCACTTAGAAGGCAAGCCCGATTCTTTCACACAACTTGCGCTGAATGTTTCAACTTGGCGCGCGCCACTCGACGTGATGACTCAGAGTCACTTCAGGTTGCGATTGCGTCTTGAAGAACCCATTTCTGAGCGCACCAACACTTGGCAAGTTCGATATTTTGTTCAGCCCTGCGAAGATCCAAGCTTGCACGTGCCTGTTGAACCGACTTGGCAACCCAATAGTCCGGAATTCTTGGTCTTGCGACGTTATGGTGCTGATCCTCGCCCAAGTTTACTCGCTGCTTTGGGTGAAGCGGCCAAGGTTGCTCCAGAGATTGAAGAGAGCTTAAGAACGCCGGAACCATGGGGCTTTAACTTAAATGCGGCCGGCGCATTTCACTTTTTAACGGAAACGGCACCGGCCTTAGAGGAAGCGGGTTTTGCGGTCGACGCGCCGACGTTGGTAGCACCCGATCCGGCAAAGCACGATCTCGCAATTCGAGCTGTTGTGCATGAATCCGCCTCTGCTCGAGTGGCGGGTCCACTCGCATTGAACAAACTCTGCGATTTTGAATGGCAAGTTGCTTTTGATGGTGAAGCCTTGTCTTCAAAGGAGTTAGAGGAACTCGCTCGCTTTAAAGTGCCTTTGGTAC
>JAZUEA010000504.1:0-2535 GCA_045639945.1 Myxococcota bacterium | reverse complement strand
CTTCGCTTCGGTTTCAGCTTCAGCAGTGGCCTTTTCAGCAGCTTCGAAGCTCTGCTTGGCAGCGATTTCTTCAAAGCGAGCCTTGAGCAAACGAGACTGAATCTGGGCGAACTTGAGGTTGCGATCCAGTTGTTTCACCTTGTCCTCGTCCTTGGCGTAAACCTTGGCTTCCGCGATGGAATCGGTGAGGCGCTTCAGCTCGGGAATGAGCTCGTTAACGTTGGGGTTGGCCTGGAACTCAGTCACCATTGCATCTAAGCTGGCGAGAGTTTCCTTAGGATCGACCTTCTTAGGAGCACTGAAAGAGGGCAGGGCGAACATCACGATCGCCGCAGCCAGAGTCAATTGCCGAAGCATAAAAACCTCCTACGAGGGAAAATAAGTGGACAATGAACCTAGAATTCTAGGCTCATTGTTCGAAAATTATTCAACTTTTACTTCCCAAGAGAGTCGTTCACCACGAAGCAACTTGCAGGTTGTTTCGGTGCAAAGCGAAAAATCGAGCGTTGCACTGAGTGCAAGTGTGCCCGTGTTTTGCGTGGTGAAGTAAACCGGGAAGCGAAGCATTTCTGCGCTTTGTTCGGCATCTCCGCGTAAGAGCGTGTCTTTTTCAAAACGCACACCTTCGAGAGAGTCCAACTTTAACTTAGAAGGAAATTCCAAATTAATTTTGTAGCCTTCGCCCGGAATAATCTCGATGGCAGTTAAAGCGCGTTCACCCAACTTGGTTGCTTCAGGTAAAATGCGAACGCGGTAAATGCCTTGTGCCATCGAAGTTTTTGGCTGTGAAACAGGCTCAACCGGTTCGGGGGCTAAAGCAGTGTTTTCAGCATGTGCGCTCGCTGTAAACATAGCCACAAGACTAAAGAGGAAATACGGCGAAGTTTTGAGTCGCAACATATAGGCCTCGGGAACAAAAGCAGGGCGATATTGCCCGTTTGACACATTGAATGCAACTATCTACAGCATTTGCGACGTATTTCTGACTTATCGCATGTCGAGACTTGCGAATTGATAGTTCTTCAATATAATCCGCGCCCAAAAATACACATATTGTGCTTTGAAACACACAAGGGGAGCCGTCGATGACGAAGCGGATGACCGATCGTTTCACTGTGGAGGAGGCCGCGGAGATCTACGGCCTGGACAACTGGGGCAATCGTTACCTCCAGATCAACCACCAAAATCACCTGCACGTTAAGCCGCATAATTCGGTGGGCGACGGCGCGGACTTGCTTCAAATTATTGAGGATCTCGAAAAACGCGGCGTTCAAACGCCGGTGCTTTTGCGTTTTCCTCAGTTGCTCGAAGGCCAAGTCCAGGAATTGTGCACGGCGTTCCATCGCGCCATTAAAGAGTACAATTACCAAGGCACATATCGCCCGGTCTTCCCAATCAAGGTGAACCACACGCGCCGCGTGGTCGAGGGCTTGCTCGACGCCGGTTGGGACTACGGCCTGGGCATCGAATGCGGTAGCCGTCCCGAAATTTTGGGTGCGCTCGCCCTTGAAGCGCCAGAAGATTCGCTTTTAATTTGCAATGGTTACAAAGACGAAGCCTATCTTTCGACCGCCTTTATCGGCACTCGCATGGGCCGCAACGTCATCGTGGTTTTGGAAAAGCCGTTCGAACTTTCCACCATTCTCAAGTTACGTGAAAAGAACGGCGGCGAAATCCCCATGCTCGGTATTCGCGTGAAATTACAGGCGAAAGGCTCGGGCCTCTGGGAAAAATCCGGCGGTGTCACCTCAAAGTTCGGCCTGTCCACGCGCCAGTTGCTCGATACCGTTTCGCGCCTCCGCGAAGAAGGCTTGCTCGACAAAGTCGCGTTGCTGCACTTCCATATCGGCAGCCAGGTTACCGAAATTCGTAAGATCAAAAACGCCGTTCGCGAAGCCGCGCGCGTGTATGCCAAGTTGCAAAAACTCGGCCTCAAAGTGCGCTACATTGACGTTGGCGGCGGTCTGGGCATCGACTACGACGGCTCCAAGACTTCGTCGGATGCATCGGTTAACTACAGCGTTGAAGAATACGCAAACGATGTTGTTTTCGGTATTTACGAAGTTTGCAACGAAGAGCGCGTGCCCATGCCCACCATCGTATCGGAATCCGGCCGCGCACTTTCCGCGTATCACAGCGTGCTCATCGCCGATGTGCGCGGCGTGATCAAAGGCACTTCACCGCTGCCAGGTGAGCGCGAAGAAGAAGACGACGAACTGCCGCAAGTGGTCCTCGATCTCGAAGAAGTTCTGCACAATATTTCAGTCAAGAACTACCGCGAGAGCTACCACGACGCGCAGGAATACCGCGATCAAATGGCGAGCATGTTCAACTTGGGCCTCATCGCCCTCGAAGACCGCGCCCGCGCCGAAGCGCTCTACTGGGAAATCGCGCAGCGCGCCGTCCGTTTCTCGCGCACGGCCAAATTCCAAGCCGACGAATTCCAAGAGCTCGAAGGCAAGCTCTACGATAAATACATCTGCAACTTCTCGGTGTTCCAGTCGGCACCCGATCACTGGGCGCTCGATCAGCTCT
>JAZUEA010000503.1:0-3995 GCA_045639945.1 Myxococcota bacterium | reverse complement strand
GCTCGTGTTGGCGGCGGTTGCGTTAATTTCTCGCGACACGGTGAAAGAAACCGAAACAACGGTGCCACTTTCTCGGACGTTGCTTGCAGAAATTCGGCGCATTGAAATTGTCACACGCCGCTTGGTGAATCAGCAGATGGCCGGTCAATACCACTCGGTGTTCAAAGGTCAGGGCATGTCGTTTGACGAAGTCCGACCGTACGCCGAGGGCGATGATCCGCGCGCCATCGATTGGAACGTCACGGCCAGAACCGGCGAACCACACGTAAAAACGTTCATCGAAGAACGTGAACTGACTGTGTTCATCGCCGTTGATATGTCTGGCTCCATGGCATTCGGCACAACCAAAGACCAGAAACGCGTTGTTGCAGCTCGACTTGCCGCCATGATTGCATTCTCAGCGATCAAAAACGGCGACCGTATCGGCCTCATCGCGTTCACCGATCAAGTCGAGTGCTACGTACCGCCCAAAAAAGGCCGCAAACACGTTTTGCGCATCATCGACGAGATTTTGAGCTTCGATCCGGTCGGTCGCCGATCCGATCTCAAAAATGCGCTTGAATTCATCGGTCGCGTTGCTCGCCGCAAAGCTATCGTGTTTTTTGTGTCCGACTTTTTGGACGAAGGCTACGAACGCGCACTCCACGTCACAGCGCAACGCCACGACTTGGTGCCCATGCGCATCGTGGATCCAGCCGAAGACGAATTGCCAAATGTGGGCTTAACCGCGCTCGAAGATTTGGAAACGGGAAAGCTGGAAATGATCGACACCGGCTCTGCTCGCGTGCGCGCTGCCTACACCGCAGCTCAAAAGGCGCGCTCGCAAAAACGCGACGCCGATCTCAAGCGCTACGGCGTGAGTCCCATCACCGTTTCGACCGACGCCAGCGATTACGCCGCGCCACTCGTTAACTACTTCCGCATTCGCGCGAGGCGATCATGAGCGCAGGTCTCGCATTTTTATTAGCGGCATCGCTGTTTGCGCCCGTTGAGCTGCCTGTTGATGCCGGCGTGGTTCAAGCTCAAGCAGCTCAAGCTGAAGATGCAACGCCGCCCAACGTGGTGCTCGATTGTCCGTCGTCGGTTCGCATGGGCGAATCGCTCGATTGCACACTGACCATTACACACGATCAATCCACCACGGTTTCAGTGCAGCTTCCGCCGGAAGCCGAAGTGAACGCCAAGCCAGCGCTGCCTGAGGCGAATCCACAAACGGGTTTGCTCACCGTTCAGCACCCATTCCATCTTTTTACGCGTTCCATGCGCGATGTTCGCGTGCGCGGCATTGCGGTGAATTGGGAACGAGTGGGTGGTGCACAAGGTCGCGTAGAAGTTGAGCCGCGTCGGGTGCCGGTTCGCTCGGTCGGAGCTCAAGTGGAATCGCCCACGTTCAAAACGTTTGAAACGCCCAGCGGTTCTTCGGTGACGCCGACAGACAAAATGAGCGAGGCGGAATCGACGTTCTTTGCGGCGCACGGTCCACTGCCTTTGTTTGTAACCAACTGGGCGCTTTTGATTGCAGGATTGATTGCGCTCGTGCTCGCAGTCGGCGTGGCATTGGGCGTGGTGATTTGGCGCATCGTGCAAGCACATCGCAAACCTGAAGCGCCTTACGTGGATCCGCGTCCTGCGCACGTGATTGCCTACGAAGAACTGGAGAAATTGGTCGCACTCGACTTGCCAGGCAAAGGCGAAGTGAAAGGTTACTACGCCAATTTATCAGTGATTATCAGGCGTTACCTTCAGCGGCGTTACGGCGTTTCGGCCATGGAAATGACCAACGACGAAATTCGCGAATCGGTTCGAGCTAAGTTGGATCGAGCAGAAGCACGACTCGGTTTGGACGATTTTCTCAATGAAACCGAGCTTGTTAAATTTGCGGATTTTGCACCCAGCACGTCGGCGATTGACACCATTTATCGCTTAGCGCGCGGCCTTATCGAGCTGACCAAACTGGCAGATGCCGCATTTGCTGCTCCAGCAAACACAACTCTTCAATCAGCAGTAGAAGCCACACCAGAATCTGCAATCAAATCCGAAAGTTCTGATACCAAAGCAAAGGAGGCGCCATGATCTGGTTCGAAGGCTCGACCTCCATCAAAATTTTGTGGGTGATCGCACTCATCGTTTCGGTGGCACTGATTTTGCTCACACTTCGCCGTCGCCGAATCGCAGGTTTTCGATTTCCAACATCCAGCCGATTGAACGGCGTGTCGCGAGGTTGGCGCGCGCGATTGGTCAACGTACCGCTTGCACTTCGCTGCTTGGCACTTGCGTGTTTTTTGATCGCCGCTGCTCGTCCGCAACGCGCTGAAGATGAAACCGCGGAAGTGGAAGGCATCGACATCGTGGTGGCGCTGGACCTCTCTGGCTCGATGCGCGCCGTGGACATTTCGGACGAAGATTTGATCGCGCTCCAAAATGCCGGCGGCACACCGAAAGATCGCTTTCACGTGGCAGTGGACACGCTTCGCACCTTTATTGAGTCGCGAAAATATGACCGCGTCGGCCTCATCGTATTTGGCAAAAATACGTTCTTGCAGTTCCCGCTCACGCTTGACTATGGCGTCATGCTTCGAATCTTGGACAAGATGGCGCTCGGCGACATCGACGGTTCGGCCACAGCAATTGGTAACGCGCTTTCGATGGCAATAAACCGTTTGGATGAAAGCGATGCCAAAACACGATTGGTCATTCTCATCACCGACGGCGAAGACAACGGCTCCAACATTTCTCCGATTGAAGTCGCACACTTAGCTGCCGATGAAGGCATTCGAATCTTCCCAATTTTGGTGGGAACCGATGATCAATCGCGCGAACCCACAGGCATGGTCGACGCCTTCACCGGTCGCCCCATCTATCAAAAAGTTCAAAACTCCGTAAATCCCGGATTGTTGAATCAGATCGCGGACATCACCGGAGCTCGATACTACCGAGCCGGCGACGAACAAAGTTTGAAAGAAGACTTCCACGAAATCCTCAACACGTTCGAGAAGTCTCGTTTGGTCGACTACGCATCTGCCGATCGCACCGAACTATTTCCCTGGTTCTTGCTGCCCGGCTTAGCGCTTTTGGCGCTTGAGCTGCTGCTCAGCCAGATCATCTTGCGGAGGTTCCCCTGATGCGCTGGGAATACGAAGCTTATCAGTGGATTGCGGCAGGCTTTTTGGCGTTTGCTGTGCTTTGTTTTGCGGTGGGCCACGTCATGCGTCGACGCGCCACGCAACACGCTGGCGATCCTCTGCAAGTGAAGACACTGCTCCGAACGTTTTCGTTGGAACGACGGTTATTTAAGCAACTTTTAGTTGTGCTCGCAGTGGCACTTTTGGCTCTCGCGGCGCTTCGTCCTCAGTACGGTCGCAGCCCAGAGCCACTTCGCCAAACCGGCATCGACATCGCGATTGCGTTCGACATCAGTAAGTCGATGCGCGCACGCGATATTTTGCCGTCGCGCCTGCAATCGGCGCGTTTTGAGTTGGCTGCACTTTTGGATTCGCTACACGGCCATCGCACAGCTCTTGTGCCTTTTGCCGGCATTGCTTTTCCGCAAAGCCCGCTCACCGCAGACAAGAGCGCAATCCGGCTTTACCTGCAAAGCTTGGATCCAGCTCAAATGCCTGTGGGTGGCACAAATTTAGCCGCCGCGATTACAGAAGGCACACGACTTTTAACCGGTGAAAAAGACAAAGGTGACAAGCAAAGTCGCAGTCGCGTTTTGTTGCTCATCACCGACGGTGAAGACGTTTCACCCGACCAAGGTGAAGGCGCGCGTGAAGCAGCAAAAGCCGCAGCCGAGCAAGGCATTGCGATTTTTGCAGTGGCCGTTGGCACGCGTTTGGGTGAGCCCATTCCGATTTTAAACGCGGACGGCACACACGCGGGTTACCAAGTCGATTCTGACGACAAGCCGATTTACAGCAAGATGAACTCGGCATTTTTGGAAGAACTCTGCTCGCTTTCTGCCGGTTACACGCAAGGTCAAAAGCGTGTTTACG
>JAZUEA010000502.1:0-1843 GCA_045639945.1 Myxococcota bacterium | reverse complement strand
CGTCATCGTCCTCATCATCGCTGGTGACCTGGACTTGCTGCTTGATGACCTGAGCGGCGGCCGGAATTTCTTTTTCGGCTTCTGCGAGCGCGGCGGCGGCGGCAGCTTCGGCGTCGGCCTTGGCCTTGGCTTCAGCCTTTTCGGCTTCTTCGAGCGCCTTCAAAGCGGCGATCACGTCGGCTTCGTTGACAACCGGAGCAACAACAGCGGGAACGGCAGGTTCAGCAGCCGGGGCCGGAGCAGCAATGGCCTTGCTGCGAGCAGCTTCGGCGTGAGCACGGGCCTTCATCGTCAACTTCAAAGCGATGCCCGGAACGCCTTCATCGAGCATGTCCTGAGCAGCGGTCTGAGAAACGATGGCCTTGCGGTACTCTTCTTCGCCAGCCTTGCGGGCCTGAACTAAGATCTGCGTTTCGATCAAGTAAGCATCGGTGGCCTGAAGAGCCTTCAAAGCGGTGCTGACATCAGCCGCATCTTCAACGGCGTTGTTCTGATGCTCTTCGGCGCCCACTGCGTCGCCACCGGGGATGCCTTTCTTGCCTTTCTTGCCCTTCTTGATCTTCTTGCCCTTCTTAACCTTCTTGCCCTTGGTGTCTTTCTTTGTCTTCTTACCCTTCTTGGCAGAACCGTCCTTGGACTTGCTCTTCTTAGCAGTGGTGTCGCTGGTGGTCGTGGAATCGTCGTCCGCGTATGCATCCAACGAAGTCAGCGTAAAGGCAAAAGTCGTTGCGCAGAGAATAGAGAAAAGATGCTTCAACATGTGAAAACTCCTTGTAAAAAGGAATTAAAATTTAAACAAACGAACAGCATGTTTCAATATTTTACAAAGCGGAAGTTTTTCAGCGACCACTGTATAAAATCAGCAAATCACACTGCCCAAAATTGTTAAAACGCGTTCAGACGCCCAAGCACGATTGTTTTATTCAACAAAAAAATCGTCCCACTGATTTTTCACGCAACAATCGAAATTTTCCACCGAGAGATCTTCATAAAAGGAGATCTCATGACTGGATTACTGACCACACACCAAATCGTCGCCGCTCTGCTTTTAAGTTTGGCATCTGTACCACTGAATTTACTTTGGAAATTCGCGCGTTCTGCTCAAAAGTCTGTTGATGAACCGCGCGCCGATCCGTTGTTTCTATTTGTGGCATTGCCTGTTTTAGCAATTCTATTTGTTATATTGGGTGAATGTGCGCACACCTCACTTCAAGCCATAACCATTGAGAATCAAACAGATTTTCTTGGATTCGCTGTTTTCATTCGCGATCTATTTCAGACTGCATCAGATCTACTTTGGAAAACCTATATTTTAGTAACGCCCCTGATTTTGGGTACGCCATGGAAGCGATTGCGTTTCGCCAAAAAGTGGTTGGCAAAGGGTGCGCCGTTTTTGGTCAGTCCGTTTGTGGCGAGTGGGGCTTTTGCTTTGTTGCAGCTTGAACCAACACTTTCAGCGCACGATGCATGGCTGTGCATTTCAACGAGTGTTGCCGCGCCGCTGGTTTCGCCTTTGATTTTGGGAGCGCGCGCCCAACAATTCTTGCGCAACATTTGGTGGCAGCTGATTCAATATCGAGATCCCAAGAATGATACTAAGCTTTTGAATTTATTAAACTTTTACCGTCAATCATTGGCACAACAAAAGGCTCAACTTTTACCACCGCCGCGTTCATTGCGCTTTTCGGCTCCGCCCAAAAAATCGGCACAGCGCCTGTTGCAACCGAAAATCCAAAGCAAAGCGCAAAGCGAATTAAAGCCATCAGACACAGAGCACGACACTGTTTTGAGCTTTCTTCCAGCGTGGCTCATCAAGTGATTTTCGTGTGATTTCAAGATATTA
>JAZUEA010000501.1:0-1737 GCA_045639945.1 Myxococcota bacterium | reverse complement strand
GGCGCAGCACGCTGGTTGTGGTGCCCACGCTTGATTTGGTGCGTCAGTGGTACGATTTGCTTCGCACGTCGTTTGGTTGCCCGGTTGGATTGTTGGGCGGCGGTGAGCACACGATCGAGCAACTTACCGTAACGACTTACGATTCGGCGTATGTGCACATGGATCAAATCGGAGCAAAATTCGGTTTGGTCGTGTTCGATGAATGCCATCACTTGCCCGGCGAGGCATATACGCTGGCTGCGAAGTCGTGTTTGGCGCCGTTTCGATTGGGACTTTCTGCCACGCCAGAGCGTGCGGATGGTCGCCACGTTGAGCTCGATAATCTGATAGGACCGCAGGTTTATCGTAATGATGTCGTGGACTTAGCTGGCGATTACTTGGCCGAGTACACGACGGAACGGGTTGAAATTGAGCTTAGCGAAGAAGAGCGCCAAGAGTACGAGATTGCGCGATCCATTTATCGAAGTTACTTGCAAGCTCAGGGATTGCGCATTTCAAGCCCGCAAGGTTGGAGCGAGTTTATCAAGCGATCTGCACGCAGCGTTGCCGGTCGTGAAGCGATGCAAGCCTACCGGCGACAACGAAAAATCGCTTTTGCTGCGCCCTCCAAACTTGAGTATGTGGATTACTTATTAGATCTGCATCGCACCGATCGTGTGCTCATTTTCACCGAAAACAACGACACGGCTTACGAAGTTTCACGCCGATTTTTGGTTCCCGTCATCACGCATCAGACCAAAGTCAAAGAGCGCAGCGAAATTCTCGAAGGATTCTCGAAAGGTCGCTACGGCGTGATCGCCACCTCCAAAGTTTTGAACGAAGGCGTCGACGTGCCGGACGCAAACGTGGCCATCGTGATTTCCGGCTCCGGTTCGGTTCGCGAGCACGTTCAGCGATTGGGACGAATTTTGCGTAAACGCGGCGACAAACGCGCGATTTTGTATGAACTCATCGCCGCCGGCACTGCCGAGGCGTACACCAGCGAGCGAAGGCGCGATCACAATGCTTACCGCTGATCTCGTACGCGTAAAACGCGAAGGCGGAACTCTTAAGTTATCGGAATTAAAGCCAAAAACGCGTTTGCGTATGCTTGAGTTGGCCGCCGAGATGATTGGCCTTGCTCAGGCGCTCGTGGGTGATTCGCGTAGTGACTTTGATGAGGCGAAAGCCACCGTGGAAGTGCGTCCTGGCGACATCAAAATTGCGCAGGGACTTTGGAAACTCATCGAAGATCGTTGCGTTTTTAATCATCCTGAAGGTGTTGATCCGGTTTCGTTGCGCGCTGAACTTTTCTCGAGCGCCGCGGCGATGCGTCGTTCGGGTGCATTCGATCGCCAATCATTGCTCAACGATTGCGCTGTAAAATACGGGAGCTCTCCAGAATTATTAGAAAATCAGCTGTTTTCAGATCTGCGGCAAGCCGACGTTTTGCAGAGTTTTGAAACGTGCACGCCTGAAATATTGGTCCAGGCTTACGAAGATGAACAGGCGCAGGCGGTTTTGCTCAGAGCCACGTCGATTGAAGTGGACGTTGAGAGCGACGACCCGGCTATTTATCGAGTGCTCTTTCGGAAATTAAAATTTCTGCAATTACTCTTTGAAATCGAGCCGTTAGAGAGCGGTTATCGACTTTCGATCAGTGGTCCATACAACCTTTTTCAGGGCGCTACAAAATATGGTCTCAAGTTGGCCATGCTTTTGCCGTCGCTGCGTGCGTGTCGAAAATGGCACTTGGTG
>JAZUEA010000500.1:0-2480 GCA_045639945.1 Myxococcota bacterium | reverse complement strand
TGTGCATTGAGCGAGGTGGCTCAAAAATTGATGGTTTTTGGGTTAAAGATTCTGTCCCTAGTAGCATAAGTAACGTCGTTGTCAATTCCTATGATTCTCGCCAAGTTACAACTTCATTTAGGTATAATAATAATAATGTTGTATTAGATGTTGTTGCGAAAACAGAGTTGAAATGTAGCACATTAAAGATGTGCTATACGTTTACAAATAAATCGAATACAACAGTTGAACGCATTGCGCTCACGCCTTATTTGGACGGCGACCTCTACTTCGTTGGCTCAATGAGCAACGACTATGCAGCAACTTCAAGTAGCACGCCGCGTTTGCTCTGGGAATTCGATGAAGGTGATTCAAGCACCAATTCCACTACTTACCTAAGCTTAGTTGGTTCAGATCCAACAGACTCTCACTTCCACTCTTGGGAAATTGGTCAGTTTTCTTCTCACAGAAGCCGTATTGAATCAGGTAGCACTTGCTACGTTCAGAGCAATACAATTAACCGTGGTTATGACCAATCGATTGCCGACTATGACGGTAACTTGGTAACGGATAGCGGTTACGACGTTTCGTTGTCTTTGCGTTATGACATTGTCAACTTAGCGCCGAATGCCAGCGATACCATTTGTTATCAGTCCAAATGGGGTAATGGTCGTCCGTGCTCCGACGAAGATAACGATAACATCTGCGTTGACGTTGATAACTGTCCCACTGTTGCCAACACTGATCAGCTCGATCGCGATGGCGATGGTGTTGGTGATGCTTGTGATAACTGCCCGTTCGATTACAACCGTGATCAGGCTGACTCCGATCACGATGGCAAGGGCGATGTTTGCGATGACAACACACCCCCAATCGCTGCAGTCACGCAGGATCCAGATCTGGCTTCGATCAACCACTCAACTCGTACCGCGAACGTGCGCTTGTCTGCGTTAGGCAGTGAAGCGGTTCAGCCCGATACCGAATTGGTTCGTTTTGATTGGGATTTAGATAACAACGGCACCTTTGACGCCACCACTTACGCAGTCGATCAGTGGGTTGAGCGTTCATATAGCTGGAATCCTGTTCCTACAACGCAGCAAGTCTATAAGCCCATTCGCTTGCGCGTAACTGACAACGCCGGCAACTATTCAATTATCACTTACAACATCGCTTTCTGGTCAGATCCGAACGCACACCCACCAATCGCAAAAGGTGGACCGTATCACGTGCTTCAAGGCAGTAGCTATTACATGGATGCCTCCACGAGTTACGAAGAAGACTCAGGTGACTGCATCGTTCGTTTTGACTGGGATCTGAACTACTCCGCAAACCGTGGCTTTGTGTCAGCCGTTAAGAACGAGCGTAGCAAGAGCCAATGCGATCGCAACAACCCAAGAAATAACGGCAACATTGGTTACTACAATGTGACATGGGCACAGCTGGTCAACCGCATGATTGGTATGCCTGGCACTTATCCGGTCATGTTGCACGTGACAGACAGCACCGGTTTGATGGGTAGCAACCTCACAAGCCTGACCGTTCACGCACTTGAACCAAACGCTGTTATCACGGCCTCAAACCTGATTGGCTGCAACTCAGATGTGACCATCAGTGGCGCGCTTTCAAACCACACTCACCCCAACATCAATATTGTGAAATGGGAGTGGGATTTGGATAACAATGGCAGTTACGAGCGCGTTCAAACTTCTGCTGCTAATTCCA
This sequence comes from Myxococcota bacterium, assembly GCA_045639945.1. GTDB lineage: Bacteria > Myxococcota_A > Bradymonadia > UBA7976 > UBA1532 > UBA1238. Next base: position 779 of record JAZUEA010000500.1, on the reverse strand, counting down.
CTTTTACCCATCGATTCAATGGCTTAGGCACTCATACGATTCGTTTACGAGTCACCGATTCGAATGGACGTACCGCAGTTGCGACCAAAGACATTGTTGTTGAAAACTTGTCTGCACCCATCGCAAACGCGGGCGATCCCGAATATGTGTTGATGTCCGGCAGCTCCGTTACGTTACGCGGATCTTTCAACGATCCGGATGTCGCTTGTGGTGACAGCATGGCGAGTGCGGTTTGGACCGTTGGCGGTAAGACCATCGCAACCGGTTTGACCCCCACGATTCGCTTCAGCGATCTTTATCCCAACTTGGTAAGCGATGGTTCTTCAACCTTAACTTTGACCGTGACCGATCAATCTGGGCGTTCCGGCAGCGCGAGCACGGTTCTCACTGTTATTGTTGGGCCGACTGCGAAAGCCTCGCTTTCTTCGAATAACTCCGGTTGTGGTGCCATCGTTCGATTCAACGGTACGCAGAGCACGCCTGGTTCGCTGAGCATTGAAAGCTTTGCAATCAATTCTTGGAATTGGGATGTCTCAATCAATGGCAGCTCGCCGCATCTTTATTTCACTGGTGCAGATGTTAACCGTGCAATCACTGCTCCTGTTTCACAGGGAATGAGTCGTTTCCATATTGATGCGCGGTTGACGGTCACCGACAAGAACGGTCGTACTGACAGCACGACTGCATAGTTGGATGTCAACTTCACAAACCACCCACCGGTCGCGAAGTTGGCACCGTCTGGCAATGGCAATTACGTTTTCAACACAACAATTCTGGAT
>JAZUEA010000499.1:0-11423 GCA_045639945.1 Myxococcota bacterium | reverse complement strand
GAAAGGCTACGTCCCATCACGTGCAGTCGTGATTCCCGGCGTGCGCCAGCGCGAGTTCCCTGCTGGCACTTTCGGAGTTCCGTGTGCATTGCTCATTGGCGAACGTAAAGCTTCCACAGATCGCAAAACTTCACTCAATGCCGTGTTGCGTGAATTCTCTCTTGAGGTGTGAAAAATGATGTCAACATTCCTCGCTGCCGCTCTTGTGTTTGCAGATCTCGCTCCCTTACCCGATAGAGAGTATTTCCAAGCAGCGCCGCAACCACCCGAAATTGCAAGCGAAGTAAATAGTGAGGCCGAAGAAGCTCTCAAACTTTTGGAAGAAGCCGAATCCACGCCTCAAAGCAGTGACACCACTGTTAAAGCACCTCAAAAGCCCGCGTTAACGACCGAAGAGTGGAACGCCCTCGCTCAAAACACGCTCAAAAACGTTGAAACCCTGTGTGGTCAAAAGCTCACGCGCCCATTGAAAAGCGATGTCCGCAATAAAGAAGAGGTCACCGCATTCATGAAGCAGCGCATTCAAGAAGAATACGAGCCCGGTTACATCGATTCCGAAGAGCTGCTCTACAAGCGTCTTGGCCTCATTCCCAAAGACATGCACTACCAAGAATTCATGGTGAGCCTCCTAACCGAGCAAGTTGCGGGCTATTACGACCATATTCGCGAGACGTTGCACATTGCAGATTGGATCGAGCAAGACCTTCAAGAGCCTACTTTGGCGCATGAAATCTATCACGCCATTCAGACACAAGAGTGGGGCGCGCGCGATTTCCTGGATTCTAAGAAGTACAACCAAGATCGCATCAATGCGCACGCGGCCTTACTAGAAGGTGATGCCACCATTTTAATGTTGGATTACAGCGACAACATCATGCTTGGTGGAAACCAAAAAATGTCGCAGAACCCTCGGCTGTTGCGAGGCATGGCAAAAATGCTCGTAAGTGCCACCAAGGGCGACGCACAAAACTTCCCCATCGCCGCAACTGCACCCGAAGCACTCTTGCACTCCATGGTTTTCCCGTACGAATACGGTCTCAACTTCCTTGCAACGCTGCGTGAAAAAGGGTGGAGCGACCAACAATTCCGTGATCTCTACAAAAATCCGCCCACAACGACCGAGCAAATCTTGCACCCTGAGCGTTTCATCGAGCGCGACGAACCCAGCGAAGTGTCATGTGCCGTTGAAAAAGACGTGAAGTGGCAAAACCCATTGGGTGAATACTATTTGCGCCTCATGCTTTTGGGTTCAATGAGTTACGAAGAGGCCTCTCAAAACGCGCAAGGCTGGGACGGCGATTTTACTTGGGTTGAACCCACGTTGGGAGAGGGCACGATCATCACTGCTTCGACGTGGGATTCCGAAGAAAAAGCCAAAGCCTTTACTGCGGCGCTCAAAAAACGATTTGAAAACGGCCCGTCTAAACTTGCGGTTGAGCAATCTGGCACCGAAGTTTACTTCTCACTCAGTTTGGATAAGGCTTCCGCAAGAGCTGGTCTCGCCAAAGCACAAAGCTGCAAGATCACACACCACTAAAAACGCACTCTCACCACACATACATCAATAAACTCACGTTACTAAAAGCACTTTCCCCCATTCGTTGTTACAAACGAATATGTTTTTAAACTAGCCCCAATAACGTTTGATCCATAAAATACGCCACGTTTTGAGCGCTCCATGCTTTTTGAATAGACGAGTGCTCCAAGTGAGGCACCGTGCGCACAGGTCAAAAGCTCGAATATCAAATTCGCGAAGGCGCTCAAAAAGGTGTGATCGCGATTCGCGGACAGTTAACGCGCAATGAGGTGCCGGAGTTGTTCGCGTTGCTGCAAACGCGAGAATCAACCGACACATTCCTCGACTTATCTCAAGTTTTAGAAATGGATTCCGCAGCTGTGGCTTGCCTGGTTCGCCATTGGAAGCAGTGCAATACACAAGGTGGGCACATCAAAATCATTGAGATGAGCGACATTGCAAAGCGTTCATTGGGCATGTTCCGGCTTTCGCCCAACAACGCTAACGCACCAAGCAAGCAAGGCTTTTTTGAAAAGCTCGGTCAAACCATGTACGAGGCGCGGGATTTCTTGCATGAAATTCTGCAACTCGCTGCGGACACCACATTTTCTCTTTTTGGAGCGGTGTTTAAGCGCCGCATTCGGTTTGCTCCCATCGCAGAACAGTGTGTTTATATGGGATCACAAGCGGTTCCCATTGTGTGTCTCATCTGTTTCATCTTGGGTTTAACACTGGCTCTTCAGTCTGCTGCACAGTTACAACAGTTTGGTGCATCCATATACGTGGCGGATTTGACCGCCATTGCAATGGTGAGAGAGATGGGTCCGTTGATGACGGCCATTCTCATCGCAGGTCGTTCGGGATCTTCCATTGCAGCAGAGATCGCAACCATGAAGGTCTCTGAGGAATTAGATGCGTTAAGCGTCATGGGATTAGATCCGATCGACTTTCTCGCGGTGCCCAGGCTGCTTGCTATGTGTTTAATGATGCCATTACTCACAGTGTTTGCGGACTTAGCAGGCATTATAGGTGGCGGCGTCGTGGGTGTTTCCTTCTTTGATATTCCATTCATGGCGTATGTGCACGAAACAATTGAGAGTATCTCAGCAGGTGCCTTGTCTTCTGGCATTGTAAAAAGTGTCACATATGGCTGGGGTATCGGCTTAATCGGGTTGTTTTACGGTTTCCGCGTGCACGGAGGCGCCGGCGAAGTGGGTCGAGTCACGACCTCTTCTGTGGTCACCTCAATCTTTTACATTGTCATTACAGGTTGTCTGTTTAGCATCCTCTTCTACATGATTCTCTGAGTGATCACATGGATGCAAAGGTCCTATTACAAGTCCGAGATCTGGTCGCACGTTATGGTGAACGCACCATTTTAAACGGTGTCAACCTAACAGTACGAGCAGGTGAAGTCCGTGTCATTTTGGGCGGCTCCGGATGTGGTAAGAGTACACTGCTTCGACACTGCATTGGGCTCAATGAACCAGCATCTGGTGAGGTTTCTCTTTTAGGAGAACCCATCGATAAAATTGATGGAGACCGCAAAACAAAACTGTTGGAACGCATTGGTGTGTTGTTTCAGGGCGGCGCACTTTTGGGTTCACTCACCATTTCGCAAAATGTGGCTTTGCCATTAAACGAACACACAAACCTACCCAGTGCAGTGATCGATGAAATGGTGAAACTCAAGCTTGCAGCAGTTGAAATGTCACATGCCGAGTTTTTATTGCCCTCTGAACTGTCAGGCGGCATGAAAAAACGCGCTGCGCTTGCTCGAGCCATTGCATTAGATCCTCAACTTCTGTTTTGTGATGAGCCATCAGCTGGCTTAGATCCACTCACATCAGCAGAGTTAGACGCTCTTATTCTTCGTTTGAGAGACCGTTTCGGCATGGGTATCGTCGTAGTCACACACGAGTTATCCAGTATCGAAACGATTGCAGACAAAGTGATCTTTTTATCAGGTGGAAAAGCACTTGCAGATGGCACGTTGGCAGAAGTGAAAGCCAACCCTCACCCTGAGATTCAAGCCTTCTTCGCACGTAAGCCGGCCGGAGAAATGCGCGGCGAGCAGAGTGCACTAGAGGTACTCCAGTGATTTCACAGTTTAAACCACGTCTCCCACAGTTTTGTCATCGCATTCAAAAGGAGCGGTGATGGCAGTTACCAAAGCACAAAAGTTTCGTCTCGGCGTGTTTGTCACGACTGCAGCTATCCTACTCTTCGGCGGCATCATTTTGTTGGCCGGCATGAAATTTATAGAGCAGCGTGACTACTACACAATCCGCATTCAAGATGCGAATACATCCCTTTCCGGTTTGGATTTGGGGTCAGCGGTCAAGTACTCCGGCTTAAAGATCGGTCGTGTTGAGGCTGTACACGTTGATCCAAACGACGTTTCAGTGATTGTTGTGACCATCTCACTCGATCATGGAACGCCCGTCGCGGAGAATAGCACGGCCAACCTTGGTTCAATGGGCATTACAGGTTTGAAATTCATCGAACTCACACGTGGATCGAAAGATGCACGCGTGCGCAAGCCTGGTGAAGATATTCCTGCGGGCCAATCCCTCATTGATGACCTGACTTCACAAGCGGGAGATATCGCAGATAAAGTCAACGATGTGTTGGCACAAGTGCGTGATCTGACCAATCCAGAAATGCAAAAGAAAATCAGCACTGCACTTGACCACGTCAACAACATTTTAAGCGGTGTCAACGGCATCATAGAGGAGAACCGCGGAACGATTCAGCAGATCGTCCAAGAGTTAAACAGCAGCGCAAATCAGGCAAGCCTTCTCCTCACACAAACCAACGGCACTTTTGAGCGTGTAAACAAGCTCCTTGATAAGGTTTCGCGCATTTTAGAGCATGCCGACGGTAGCATTGACTTGATTGAGCCCACCCTCAAAGAGGTTAAGGGCCTTATCAAAGATACAAGAACGCTTTTGGGCCCCGATGGCGCTCAAAAAGTTGTGCAGTCTGTCGATCTCACGTTGAATCGGGCTTCAAACCTCATTCAGCAAACGCGTGACAATCTTGTAGAGACGATTCGTAGCGCACGTGACGTGGCAGAAAACCTCGCGATCTTCTCAGAGAAGGTTAAGGATGACCCCTCTTTGCTCATCATGGGCGAGAGTGATGGAGACCCCAATTGACAAATCACATCTTAAAAGCCGCCATCCTCTTGTGTGGTCTGGCCGTTTCATTCGGTTGTAGCCATCAAAACTTACGTCAATACTACCGTTTAGATTATCCAGAATCTGAACAACATTATGAAACGCCGCATCCCATCACGTTAAACGTGCGTGAACTCGAAGCGAGCTCTACTTATCGCGGCACGGAAATCGTGTACCGTCCTGATGTACATGAGATTCAATATTATCGAAGCCGCAGATGGAGTGAGAAGCCGCAGCCCATGCTCACCAATTTGCTGCGCACGCATTTGCAAAGAAGCGGACTTTTTCAAGAAGTGACCGATGGCCGCAATAACATTACGCCTGATTACACGTTGATCGGCGCCATCGATGGCTTAGAAGAATTCCAGCAAGGTGGAAAACGCCACGCACGACTTGCAATGTCCTTTAAACTCATTCGCAATTCGGACGATCAAAAAGTATGGCAGTGGCGATTTGACGAGCAAAAACCCGTTTCAGGTGAAGAGGTTCTGGGCACGATTCGCGTGTTAAGCGACATGACCAGTCAACAGTTTGACCTTTTGCAAGTTGAATTGGACAATTACCTCAAGTCACCGGAGACTTACCGCCCAAAAGCTGAGGCGCCATTGGCGCCTAATAAATCCGAAACAGAAGCGACAAGCACTGTCCTAAAATGGTCTAAAGACGATCCTTTAAACGATCACCCTGAAGTGCTCAGTGATGATACCCCTATGCCGCTGGGGTATGGCGCGATCTTCTTGCCGTCTTTGTCAAATCACAAAGCAAATGGCGCAAGGCAGCCTTTGGTTGTGGTTTCGCAAAATGGAAAAGCCGTTTCAGAAGGCAGGATGGGAGAGCGCATTGTCTTAAAACCCGGCACCTATCAAATTAATTATGGCTCCGGCAGCTTTGAAGAGCAGTTCACACAACAGGTTGAGGTCGAATCCGGCCGCACTGTGGTGATTCCTCCAACATATGCCAGCCTAGAAATTAATGTGATGGACAAGACCTTTGTGCCTTATCGTGGAACCTACGAATTAATTCGCATGGAAACACGTGAGGACGTGGGTGTTGGTTTTGGTGCGGACGAACAACAAGGTGAAGACGTCAAGATTTGGGTTTTAAAGCCGGGCTTGTATAAGATCATTCAGTCCGGCGGCACGTATCGCGACAGGATCAACTTTTCTACCGTTCGCCTTTCCGAAGGCGAAAGCACCCGTTTTATCTTGGTGGTGGATGAAGAAACCGGCGACTTTCTGGGCGCTGGTGAAGCAGATGAGGACAAAACAAAAGAAAAGACCAACAAGCTCAAGTTTACAGCGGTCATTGGCGGCGATGCCACGTTCAACCGCGATGAACAGTTAGGCCAACAAGACGGTTGGTTGCTTGGTGGTAACTTATTCTTTGATGGTTCTCTGCGTTACAATTCCGATCCACACAACTGGATAACCCGCATTGAACTCGAGGAAGGCCAGCAACGACCTGCAGGGGCAAAGCATTTTCAAAACGTAACGGACCGTCTCTACTTGCACTCGATCTACACTTACAACTTGTTAAAGTGGTTTGGTCCTTATGTAAGAGCCGGTGTAGAGACGAAATTGCTGCCTCGATATATTGATTTTGACTCTCCCACCGATGTGGTGGAGTTAAACAAGAGAGGTGAAAGCCTGGGCGGCGTTGATGAAGAGGGCAACAATAAGCCATCTCGCCTCGGCGTCACGCGAATTAAGCTTGGTGGTACTTTTTCACCCATCCAACTCAAAGAGGGCGCCGGCGGCAACTTCCGTTTAATGCGCTCTCGCTACGGTGAATTGGACCTCCGCGCAGGTTTTGGTGCTCGACAAACGTTTGCACGCGATACCCTTGCTTATGAGAATGGTGTTCTTCTTCCTGTAAAGGAAAACACCCTTGAAGGTTTAGAAGGAACCGTTGTGGGTTTGGCGCGTATCACTCGATCACTCACCCTTTCTACCGAGTTTGAAGGTTTCTTACCCTTTAGCAGTGATTCCGACACGCTCTTTACCTGGCGAAACCAACTTTCTTTAAGGCTCTCTTCTTTCTTGTCGCTGAACTACCGACTGAATTTGACGCGTGATCCGAACTTGGGCATCGGCGATGATGTCAAGAGTGAGCACGATATTCAGCTTCGTTTCTCCTACACCCTCTTTTAATTCCCCGCTTTTATCCCCTTCTTTTTGTCCTCAACAAACATCATCAAAGCCTTTTCACGCTTAACAAGGCTTTGAACTACCCTTTGTTTTGCCTATTTCATCGTTTTAAAGCGCTCTCTCACCACGATCAAAACCGCAATCAATCAACAGGAAGCTGTGGATAACTTGTGTATTTTCCACAACCACCTGTTGAAAACACGCCTTTACCCTGTTTAAAAACTGCTTTTCATCCGCTTAAAGCGCTCTCAAAAAGTTTTGAAACTGCATTTCAATCGTGTTTTGAAGTTTCAAACTAGTTTGAGATTCCGATCCACCCGTGAAAAGCACTTTCAAACTGGTTTGAGATTCCATTTCACCCGTGAAAAGCACTTTCAAACTTTTTGAGTTTCACTTTTTTAAATATTTTTTCATGTTCAGTATTGAACCAAACAACTTTTTACTTTTAGATTCTGCTTGTTCAATTGTTCTACGCTTGCTTAACAGGAGGTTCCCATGGCGTCCCCCAAAATTGTAAAGGGTAAAATCCACTCGATGACCTTGTCTGACTTGTTGTCTTTGGCAAACAAGTCCGAGATTCTGCTTGCTAAAACTTCTTATGCCCACACCGAAGAAGGTGAAAGGCTTCATGATGATTATGTTGCGTTCCACAACATCATGTCGGCGACGCGTTCAAAAGCATCTACGAGCCTGAGCGGCGAAGACAGCGCTGTTGATCTTGATTACACCGCTGTTTCCACGATTGCAGAGATCAATAGTAAGTCTCCAGATCCGGAAGTTGCAGCTGAGGCGCAGAAGATCAACAATATCTTGAGTTCTCACAAGAACCCAACTCGCCTTTCCTACGACAAGGCTTACTCGACCATCAATCTCGACATTACTTGCATTGATGCCTTAGACGTCTACACGCTTGAAAAAGCCGGCGTCAAAGTTTGGTACGACCAGTTAAAAATTGATTACACCGCCTTCAATACACGTTGGTCTGAGATCAACGAGTTGAAGACGAACCGAGTCAACGGTGTGGTCAACGCTGCTCGTCAAAAGTTTGAGGCTTCCTACCTCAATATGATCGACTACTTGAACTACAAACTCAAATTCAGCCCCAATGAAGAGCTCTTAAAGCTCGCTGATTGGATGAATGAGATGATTGGTGAGTTCATTACCAAAAAGAAGAGCGCAACCACCCGCACTGCCACCAGCGCCTCGGCCAAAAAAGCCGAATCCGCTTCTTCCGCTGCCTCTTCCGAAGCGGTCGACACCATTTCCGCACCTGTTGACACCGCTTCTATCGACGACGCCAGCAAATCAGAAGCTTAATTCCCTGCTCTTCACACCTGTTTTCACGCTTCTAACCTCATCATAAACAGCTCTTCTGCACTGAATCACGCAATCACAAAGCGCATAAGCCAGCTTTTTACCTTTTGATTGAGCAATCTGATGACATGGGTTGACTCAATTCTGTTTTGAAATGCGCTTTCAAACTTTTTTGAACCTGTAGACACAAAAAAAGCCGCCCAAAACATTTGTTGAGCGGCTTCAAAATCAACAAATGCCCCACTGACCGTAGTCAATGGAGCATTTATTTCAGCAGCGATCAGCGGATGATGTCTTCTTCTGGAAGCACGCCGCCTTTTTCTTCTGCACCTTCCGCAGGCTTTGCAGCTTCAGGCGCAGCGGCTTTTACCTCAACCGGCACACCTTCTTTGACGTCAGCCGTTGGATCTTTGGGTTGCAACAACTCGTCCGGCGTCTTTTCAAGCTGAGCTTCAGTCACCACAGCTTCACCACGACGGCCTCGCAAGCATTCTGCGCGGTCTTTGTAGCGATTCTTGAACGGCACATACGTCATGCAAGAAGCGCCATGACAGATCTCTTGGCACGTCTCGTAAACGGTTGAGTGCTCGATCCTCATGGTACGGCCCGTTTCCAAATCGGCCACGCGATCGTACGTCTTGCCATCTTCTGATTCAGCTGCGCTGTGAACCGAGGTCACAAGTTGCTTGGGCTGGCCCTTGAGCCACATGCCCTTTTTCTCTTCGCGGGCTTTCTTTTGCGCCGCTAAAGCCTCGTCTGTAGGCACTGCATCGATCTCAAACAAATGTGCGATGCCCTCTCCCACCATGTAATTGATGAGATCGGGGCAGCGAACCAGCAAGCGACCATAGTGGTCTCGCGTCTCTTCAGCCGTGCATTTCCATTGCTGCGAACGTGCGTACTGCGCTGCACTCTTGGCAATCTTATACAACTCTTCGGGCGTCCACGTTCCAAATCGATGGACAGGGCCATAGCTTTCGAGGGTGTTGTAACCCATCAATCGAGCGCCACTTCCCTCGTATTTGCCATCTTTAATTCGGAAGCTGTCGCCGTCAGACCAGCGGACTTCGTAGACTTCGCCGTTGATTTCGACAGTCGCAGGCGCCTTGGGAGCAAAGAGCGAAAGCGCGAGAAGGGATGCCAACATTTTTTTTACTCCTGACCCGAAGTTTTGAGCGCCGATTTTTAATTCTCTTTTAAAGAATTACGCAAGTTTACAGCCTGATTTTGTTTGTTCATTGCCCAAAAACTTTTTGAAATGACCAAAAAACTCAATTCGGTCGAGCTTAACTCTTTTTAATTCATGAAACTAAACCTATCATTCGCGACCGATAAATTTGGGGAACGCACATGCAAGACCAGTACAGAACTGCAATCGCAAACTTTTTGGACAGCCTCAATTTGCAGTACGGCTGGAACGACGACAAAAACCGATATCAACTCAGCATTACTCTTGAGGAGTTGGGCCAACTTCGCATCACCATTGGTGTTGTGACACACGAAGACGACGAAACCTTGATTGAGATGTGTTCGTACATTGGCATGAACATTCCCAAGGAAAACCAGGGCGAAGTGGCGAAATTCCTGTGTGCAATCAACAACATCAGTGCCATCCAGGGTTTTCAAATGGATCCGCGCGATGGCCAAGTCGTGTTCAAGAGTCTGATCCCTTGTTACAGCGATGCTGCGCCGCCTCAAAATGTTTTGCGCCGTTACTTCAGCGCCACGGCGGGTCACATGCGCCACGCGCTCGCGGGCATTCTCCAAATCATGGACGCGCATTGGTCTGCTGAAACTGTCTTTCATGCAATTTTTGGTGACTAAGCAGTTTTCTTTTTGCTTTCACACTGGCGTTGGAGCAAAAGCCTTCGCCTGTTCTCACAAAATTTAACCTCACGAAGGGATTTCAAAATGACCCAATTTGGCAAGCAGGTTAAGAAACTCATCGCTTCTTACTTAGACGATCTGGAATACAAGTACGAGTTCGATGACGAGGACAACATCTTCCACCTTAACTTCGAGTGCGAAGATGATGGCCACGAATTCGAAATGATGATCACCATCAACGACGAATACAACGAAGACCAGGTTCGCGTTTACCACCTCGTTCACGGCTACAGCCTCTCCTCTGAGAAGAAGGCGAGCAAAATCGCGCGCTTCCTCATGGGCGTGAACTACCGCCAGGACATCCAGGGCTTCCAGATGACGATCGACGACGAAGACGTCACTCAGGTCGTCTTCGAGAACCTCTTCATCTGCGAGAACAACCAGGTTCCGTCTGAAGCGCTCATCGAAGAATACTTCCAGACTGCGATGCAGAGCTACCAGACCGCCATGGATGCCATGGACGACATCTTGAAGAACGACATGAGCATCGAAGATGCCTGGGCTAACTACTACGACGACGACGACGATGACGACGATGACGAGGATTGATCCGTAAAATCGGATTGTTCCCTCTCTGACTCTCTCTCGTCGTCCCACCTATTACACCGCGTGTTTTTCGCGGAATCACATTAATTCTTCCTCACGCGCTTCCCTTTTCTCTCACAGAATTGAGCACTTGTTACTTAAACATTTTGTGTTTGCTTAAAGTGAATCAATCAGCCACAAAGCGCATTTTCAAATTGGTTGATAAACCAACTCCACTCAATTTATAGTACCCACGGTTTAAAGTTGTGTTCGGATAAGCTTTAAAATGGTTTAAACATGGCAAGTTTTGGAAGAACCAACAGAGAAAATGGAGAATCCTATGCTGCAGTTTAAAGATCGAGTGAAAGAAGCTGTTCAAAGTTATCTGGAAAGCCAAAAGTTTTCTTATGACTGGAGTGAAAAGGAAGAAAAATTCACTCTAACATTTAACCAAGATGGCCTTCCTAAAGTTTACGTCACCTGCAGCATCTCACCTGAAAAGAATGATCCGACGGAATGTAAGATTTACACTCGATCATATTCTATTCATATCCCTCAAGAGAAACGCGGTGAAGTGACCAAGTTCCTCATGGGCATTAACTACAATCGCATCATTCAAGGCTTCCAAATGGATTTGGATGATGGAGAAATCGTATTTGAAAGCCTGCTCTTCTGCTACTACGACATCGTGCCGCCAATGCATCTCATCGAGCGCTACTTTGATGTGGCCGTTATGGAAATGCAAAAGGCACTTCCCAAATTGATGCAAATTATTTACTCGAATTTGAGTGCAGAAGACGCTTTTAACCAGCCCAATGAATGAGATTTATTTTCTCTAGCTACTTTTCTACT
>JAZUEA010000498.1:0-1538 GCA_045639945.1 Myxococcota bacterium | reverse complement strand
GGTCGTAAACCTGTTAGGCAACCACGAAATCATGAACTTAAGTGGTGATTGGCGGTATGTCTCGCAGGGTGACTTGGCCGAATTCGGCAGCGTGGAAGCTCGGATCAAGGCTTTTTCTCCCGGTGGTTACGAATTCGGTTGGTTGACTGAGCGCGATCTCACCACGAAAGTGGGCAACACGCTGTTCGTTCACGCTGGAATCCTTCCGGAGTTTGCCAGTTTGGGGCTTGATGAGATCAATCAACGAGCTCGCAAGGCCTTGATGTCGGGTCCGGAAGCCGTTCAACGCGAGCAAATTCTGCACAATCGCGGTGTGGTTTGGGATCGAACCTACGCAGAAAAGGGCGAAAGCGAGATGTGTTTGGCGCTGAGCGAAGCCCTCACCACCTTGAGGGCGTGTCGAATGGTCGTCGGACACACACCGCAACGCTCCGGGAAAATCACGTCCAAGTGCGGAGGTAAGTTGCTTCTCATCGATGTCGGTTTGTCTCAGCACTATGGCGGAAACGTCGCGGCGCTAGAGCTTAAAGATGGCACCGATGCCTGGGCAGTTTATCCCAGTGGACGGGAAGATTTGCCCGATAACCAAAACTGCCACTTCTAAATCTCTCCTCATTTTATTGCTGAACCAAGTCGACTTCATACCATCTTTAAGTTGGTTTTGTGCTGAACCAACTAAGCAACAGGTTGAAGACGGTTTGGTTTTGTGCTGAACCAACAGAGCAACAGGTTGAAGACGGTTTGGTTTTGTGCTGAACCAACAGAGCAACAGGTTGAAGACGGTTTGGTTTGGTGCTGAACCAACAGAGCAACAGGTTGAAGACGGTTTGGTTTAGCGCTGAACTAAGTTGATTCTTGTCTGTTGCTGTGGTGGTTTGTTCTAAAACTCAACTGAATACGCGTTGAAGATGGGTTTGCCTAAGCGAACGAGTGGGGAAGTGCGCCTTGTTGTCGCTATGGTTTAGAGTGAGAACTCTCTGACGTTGAAGCGTTTTTCAGTGAGTCTTCCTCTTCATCTAGGCGATTCGAGACAATGAGCCGACCGTAGAGGAAGTCGACAAGGAATTGAATGCCAAAAAAGATGTACTGCAGAGGGCCAGACACAAAGAGCCAGACCTCTTTGGACTGAGTTGTAGACCAGGCGGTCACGGCTCCATGCAGAAGAAGGTTGAGTGCAAGGTGTAACGTAAGCGTCTTCATGTAGTTTGCGCGAACACCTTGGCGCTCACTTAAGATGCCTTGCTCAATTGCCACTTCGACTAAGAGTGGTTTCTTTCTAAAAATGGACTGAATCAAGAAGAGTGCGAACAGTAAATCACCCGCAACGGGCGTGTAGAGCATGAAGCGTTCGTCTGAACTCAGCAGTGAAGTACCACCAAGCACAACGACCAAGACCGTAGACAAGACGGTTAGCGTATCGAATCGCTTACGCTGGCGGTATTGAATGGCGAGATCGAAGAGAGCAAAGGCAATTGCAGCGGCTAACCCAGCCTCCAACGACACAAACTCATCTAGTAAATAGAAGAGAATGAGCGGGA
>JAZUEA010000497.1:0-5146 GCA_045639945.1 Myxococcota bacterium | reverse complement strand
TCCACAAGCCTTCAAGGCGAGAAAGCCCAATAAATCCAAATAGTTCTACAGGAATCGCGTTTACAAGGAATCCGAAAGCCAAGCCCAACAACCCAACTAAGAGTTGGCGCTTCACCGATTGGCGATACCAGCAAAGCGGACCCACAATCCAAAGCACCACAAGTGCGCCAGGCGTAAAACCAAACGCGAGCATGGCGAGTCCAAGGCCGGTTGCAGCGAGCGAGCAAAGTCGAAGAGGCCAAGAAATCGCAGCGACAATAAAGAGTTGTGCCCACGCTGGCAGATTCACAGGCTCTATTTCATAGTAGAAAAAGAGCGCGCCCACACCCATTCCGAGCACAAACGGCGGAAACGCATGCTCCGCAGATTTGACCAATCGCGCGAACCATGAGTGGCTGGGCTGCATCAATTCTGCATTGCTCTTATTTAATATAGTCAACGCAAACGGCACGACTGCAGCTGCAGCGAATCGAACCAAAAGCGCGCCAGGTCCAAAAAGCGCAAACGTGAGACAAAGCGCCTCCATGCCAAGCAGCGAACGCGAATCGTGAAAAAGCGAACTGCCACCGGATTCGCCGTCTTCGGGCAACGCTGCAAACGCACCCATTACACCTCGCTTAAAAATCGCAGTGTGACGCGGCCAAATCGCAATGAGCAACAACGCCAACACCAGCGCCGGCGCAGCATTCAGAAAAATGTCTTCAACATGCATGTGAACGTGGCCCACATGCTCCACGATTTCGCGAACCTGCTCGTGACCATGGCTGTGGTCGTGTGCCTCACCCATGAAAATCAACGGAACAGCGCCCAAAAGAGCACCAACGCCTGCACCGACACCGGCAAAACGATGGCACTTCAGCGGCAGCGCAACTTCGTGACCAAAAACAACGTGCAGCAACGCACCCGCGACCAAGGCTTCAAAAATGCTCACCGCGGATTCGCCAAGTTCACCTAATCCTTTCTCGCCCAACACAAATCCGATGATTGTGGCAACCGAAATCACAACGCCACTCACCACAGAACCCAAACGAGGCAAATACGAGTGATCTTGCTTGTCGTGGTCGTGACATTCGCCTTCGTGCTTTTCGACGCTCACAGAAAACAGCGTGCCAATCACAAATCCCACAGGCAAACGGTGAAACAAAACCGCGAGCGCAAGTGGCGATTCATGATCGCTGCCAATCACGTTCGACAGCGAAATCGCAGCTCCATCCAAAACCGCGTGCAAGCCAACGCCTAGAACCACAACAGAAATGATGATGGGCGAAAGTTTGTGAGAGTGCTGATGCTGCGGATCGTGGCCGTGTGCGTGCGCTGGTCCAAATCGTTCAAAAAGTGCAGGAATGAACAAACCTAACACAAACGCCAAAACACCCAGCCAACCGCCACCTTCAATGCCATCGGGCGCCAAGTGCAACAGCACAAGTCCACCCACGCTGATCATCACAAAGCCATCGAGTGCGCTCAAAATCAGGCTATTTCGCCGCGCCAATGGAAAGGCAAAAATGCCAATAAACAGCGCAACAATGCTTAAGCCCAGAAGAAGAGACATGAAAAACTCCAGTCTGAAAAAAAAGCGCGCATCTTTACTCTCAAAAGTAAAGAGCTTCAACAAAATCACACAAATTCATGGCATATCCCTGGGTTGCGCATCTGTTCTGGTATGTCTATTCTGTATCGATTTAGGATTGGAGGCTCAATGAACATCCAAAGTTATAGCCAGCCAGTTAGTCTTGCGTCTGTCAGTGAACGCGCTGAATTTTTGCAAAAAACCTACCTTCACCTTGCTTGTGCGATTTTTGCATTCGCTGGAATTTCGGCTTTGCTCTTCAAAACGGAAATTCCTGTTAAAATGCTTATGCTTACACGCGGAACTCGTTTCTCGTGGCTGATTTTTATGGGCCTTTTCATGATCATTGGCGGTATTGCCCGCAAGTTGGCTCGAAGCGGATCGTCGGTAGCACTGCAATATCTCGGCCTTGGACTTTTTGTTGTTTTACAATCGCTCTTTATGTGTCCCATGCTTCTTGTGGCCGATCTCAAAGCACCGGGCGCAATTGCAGCTTCTGGCGTGATTACACTCACCACGTTTACAGGGCTAACAATGCTGGTTTTCCTTGTAAAACGCGACTTTACGTTTCTTGGACGCGCACTTTCTGTTGCTGGATTCGCCGCCTTTGGTTTGATTCTCTGCTCGATTCTCTTTGGATTTAGCCTGGGCGTTTTATTTGCATTTGGTATGGTTGTGTTGGCTTCAGGTTACATTCTGTACAATACATCTAATATTATTCAGCATTATCCTTCTGATTCTTATGTCGCTGCATCACTTAATCTGTTTGCAGATGTAGCATTGTTGTTCTGGTACATTCTTCGCATTGTCTCTCACTTCACTCGCAGGAGCTGAAATGAGCACACTGACACAATCGAACACTCAAACCGAAGAACAAATTGAGGAACCGCCGTTTTATCACGTTGTTTTTCACAACGACGACTTCACGACCTGCGAATTCGTGGTCGCTGTTTTAATGCGTTTTTTCTACTTAAATGAGCAAGATGCCGTTCGTGTGATGTCACAAGTTCACCACCATGGAAGCGGCATTGCGGGTACTTACCCACTCGACATTGCGCAGAGCAAAGCCAAAAAAGTGATGACGCTCGCTGAGCAGTACGGTTATCCGCTGCAACTGACCGTTGAAGAAGCGCTGAGGGAAGCTTTATGACCGAGCGCACACCTGAGTTGGAAGCCGCCATCAAGCGCGCGTTGATTTACGCAAAAGATTGCCGTCACGAATGGGCGTCGACCGAGCACCTGTTTTTATCGTTGCTCGAAGATCCACTTTGCGCTCGGGCAATTTTGAGCTGCGGCGGCGATTTACGGTCACTGAACGAATCCACAAGAAGTTTCATCGAAACCGAGATCGATGCGGTGCCGGAACCTTATCCGGTTGACCCAGAACCGTCGCTGGGCTTTGAACGCGTGATTCAAATCGCCGAAGAACGCGCTGCAAGTTCAGAAGTGCCAACGGTAAATCCGCTTTTGGTGCTGATCTCGTTTTACAAGCTCAAGAATTGCTACAGCGTTTACCTGCTTCGAACTGCCGGCGTAACCAGCATTGCGCTCATGCGGTTTTACACAAACGAGAGCGACGCCAGACAAGGACGCGGCGACAAATCCAAAGAATCGACCACGCCTCAAAATGAGAGCGCTCAAAAATCGCAGCATTCTTCAGGCAAATCCCAAAGCGAAGCAAAAAGCGAACAACACGACGCTGAAGGCCGGCAGGATTTCTTAAAGGAATTCACGACTTGCCTTACAAGTGAAGCTCGACGCGGCCGTTTCGATCCGATGATTGGGCGCAAACAAGAGCTGGAGCGCGCCATTCACATTTTGTGCAGCCGCCGCAAAAACAATCCGATTTTTGTGGGTGATTCCGGCGTGGGCAAAACGGCGATTGTAGAAGGTTTGGCTTTCGAAATCGCGCAAGGCAACGTGCCTGAACAGCTCAAAAACGTTGAGATTTACTCGGTCGAAATCGGCGGACTTTTGGCCGGCACGCGCTACCGTGGCGATTTTGAACAGCGACTGCGCGGCATCATCAACGCGCTCATGGAAAAATCGCCGAACGCCATTTTGTTTGTGGACGAAATCCATACGCTTTTGGGTTCCGGCACGACCGAAGGCAACACCGTTGATGCGGCTTCGCTTTTGAAACCGGCACTTGCTCGCGGAGAACTGCGCTGCATCGGCGCCACAACGTGGAATGAGTACCGACAAGTTTTCTTGAAAGATCAGGCATTTGCGCGGCGATTCCAAAAAATCGACGTCGACGAGCCAAGCCAAGACGAAGCCATTCAAATCTTGAAAGGCGTAGCGCCGGCCTACGCGGAATTTCACGGCGTTCAGATTCCAGACGACGTGATCGAACGCGCCGTTCGCCGAAGTGCCCACTTGTTGCAAGATCGAAAGCTGCCCGACAAAGCGATCGACATCATTGATGAAAGCGCGACCGCTGCTAAGTTGGCTGGTGACAAGCAAGTTTCGCTTTCGCACGTTGATAAAACGATTTCGCTCATGGCCAAGATTCCGCAAGAAGCGATTTCACAGGACGAGCACGAAGCGCTGGCGAATCTTGAAAGTAATTTGAAATCCGTAATTTACGGACAAGACGAAGCGGTTTCAGCGGTGGCAGACGCCGTGATTGTGGCACGCGCTGGTTTGTCGCAACCAGATCGACCGCTCGCAAACTTGCTCTTCACCGGTCCAACCGGCGTGGGCAAAACTGAACTCGCTCGTCAGCTCGCCAAGATTTTGAACATTGGCTTCATTCGTTTTGACATGAGCGAGTTTTCAGATCGCCATACAGCATCAGGACTTATTGGCTCAGCGCCAGGTTTGGTGGGTTCTGAAAATGGCGGTCGCCTGACTGAAGCCGTAAACAAAACGCCGCACGCGGTTTTGCTGCTGGACGAAATGGAAAAAGCGGACCAGACCATCAACAACCTGTTTTTGCAGGTGATGAGCGCTGGTGTCCTCACCGACCAAAGCGGCAAGCGCGCGGATTTTCGAAACATTATTTTGATCATGACTTCGAACGTGGGCAGCCATGACATGGAGCGCTCGCGTCCTGGCTTTGTCACGGATTCGCATTCGGCCGCCGTTAAAGAAGACGATCGCGAATACCGAGAAGCGTTCGCCCCCGAATTCCGCAACCGTTTGGACAAACGCGTTCGATTCGCACAACTCCAGCCGGAGCACATGCTGCGAATCTTCGACAAGTTCCTGCGTGAGTTGAATGACTCGCTCGCGGAACGCTCGATTCAAATCGAAGCAACCAACGAAGTTCGCGACTATTTCGCTCGCCGAGGCTACTCGCCTAAATTTGGTGCGCGTCCCATGGGTCGACTCATCACAGATGAACTTCGCCAGCCAATCGCTCGCGCTTTGGTCTCAAATCAGCTGCCCAACGGACGAAAAGTGACTTTGCGTTTGGTCGACGGCAAGCTCGTTTTTGACGGTCTGGACAAGACTTCAAAATTGTCTCTTGTTTCAGACGCGTCAACGCCTAACCTTTCAAATGACTGATTAAACAAACGGTGAACAATGAAATACTTCACGCCTCTTGCTTTTCTTCTCGCAGCTTCTTTC
>JAZUEA010000496.1:0-1926 GCA_045639945.1 Myxococcota bacterium | reverse complement strand
TCCTACTTCAAGCTGCCCGCTCTGAGCGACAAGTGCGAGTGCATGCTGGACGCCAACGTCACAGCCGATGCGGAATGCCGTGTCCTTTCTTGCGTTCTCGGTCACGCCGATAACCGTCTCGAAACCGAATTGTTCGAGACCTACAAGGCGGCCAGCCGTAACTACGCAGAAAAGCCCGATGACCTGTGTGCGACTCAGGCCATCACGGTCGGATGCGACATCGAAGACCTCCAAGGCATCCAATCGGACGACAACCCATGACGCGTACACTTCGTTCTCCCTTAGCTGGCATCTTGCTTGCAGCGCTTGCCGTAAACTTGGGCTGCCAAGAAGAAGCATACAAAGAGCCGTCGAGGCGCGTTGCCATGTTTGAGCTCACGCTCAACGGCACAGAAGTTGGCTCAGAAGAAAGTCCGCTTCCCTTCCCGAGCGGCGCTCCTGCCTCGGCCAACCTGACGATTCGCGCACTGGATGCCAAAGGCGATCTGTTCCCTTACAACGGTGCAGCTCGCGTTTCCGTGGTTCCGGGTGTTGTTGACGGCACAAGCAATCGCGTTCAGTTCACCAACGGCGAAGCTTCTGCCTCAATTCAGTGGCGCTTCTCCTTCGGTCAAACCAAGATTTGGATCGAAGACAGTGGAGAAGATCCCGCGACTGAATGCGCCGATGGTGTCGACAACGATCGCGACGGCTTAACCGACACCGACGATCCCGACTGCGATTGGCGCTTGGCTGACGACAACTACTACGAAGGCATCACAGCCACTGGCGCCACCGGCATCAGTGAGCCTTTGTACTTTGAATCGCCCAAGATTCGCGACGTTCAGTACAGCCCTCAGTGCACGACGGACAGCCCGCTTGCCGGTGAAAACGCGACCATTTCGCAGGGAACACTCATCGTCACGGGCACTTCGCAGTCTGGTTTGTACGTAACCGACTTAGATGGCTTTGAAAATGGCTATCACTCGGTTTATCTGTACACCTACTCAAACCCGGACGGCGTGGTTCGCGGCGATCGTCTCTGCTCGATCTCTGGTAACGTCATCGAATTCATCGGTAACACACAGTTCAACTACCCGGACTACCTGGTTGCCGACTTCGATCACAATGGCGTGCCCAACGAGTACGACTTTGCCTTGACCTGCCAGCTCGAAAACAGCGACCTCATTGGTCCTGATGCAGTTCCACCTCCGGTTCAGCTGAACTCGACTCACCTTGCGGGTTCTCGATTCGGATGCACTTCAAACGCAAACTGCACCAACGGCAAAACTTGCCAATTCGTTCAGGGCTGCGAAAACGACGCTTGCATCATCACCGCCTGCTTAGATGGACCTGCCAGCTCCATGGGCCAAGACTGCAAAAAAGCTTCTGATTGTGGTCCGGGCTACGAGTGCATCCTCGGTGAATGCATCAAGAAGGATGTTCCTGAGACATTCTACGAGTACTGCGGTACCAACAACGCCGCTCTCGGCTTGGAAGATCCAACCGACTGCAACGAAGCTTACAGGCTGGTCAAGGGCGAAACCGAGCGCAAGATCGACTGCAACCGCGACAACTTCGCAATGGAACCCTGGGAGCACGCGCTCGTCAGCTTCTCCAACGTCGCGATTTCAGACTTGTTCGTCTACTGCGACTTCAACGGCGACGGCAACACCAACTGGCAGGGCTCTGAAGGTAAGTGCGTAGAAGCTTGTGACGAAGATCCTCGCTGCACCACGCTTTCCAACCTTCAAGGTTACAACCAGTTCGGCGTCGGCATCGATTGCGTTTCCACCACAGAAGGCATTCAGTGCCTGGATAAAATCTCCGTTTCTTACGGCGACACAATCGGTAACTCCGGTTACAACCCGCGCACACCAGGCGTTTGCATTAAGAGCGAGCGAATTCAAGGTTGCAAAGTCGGAGGCCAAGCGGTCTTAGGAAGAC
>JAZUEA010000495.1:0-2339 GCA_045639945.1 Myxococcota bacterium | reverse complement strand
CACAAGGGCGGCCACGCTGTCTTGATCGTGGGTTGGGATGACGATCTCGAAGTCCCGCGCATCGACAAGAACGGCAAGCAGATGCTCGATGAAAACGGCAACGTTCTCACCGAAAAGGGTTTCTGGCTGATCAAGAACTCTTGGGGCACCAACAGCACTTGGGGCCGCAACAACCCGATGGGCAAGGGCTACGGCTGGCTTTCTTACCGTTACGCCGAAGAATACGGCTTCATGAACGTTGCCGCCGAGCCTAAGCTCAACTTGGACAAAGAAATCTGCGACGACGGCATCGACAACAACGGCGATCACCGCATCGATTGCCAAGACGTTCAGTGCAAGGACGCCAAGGTTTGCCAGCCGATCACCGAAATCTGCGACGACGAGATTGACAACGATGACAACGGACTCATCGACTGCGAAGATCCGGGTTGCGAAGGCTCGATCCTCTGCGTCGAAGACGACGGTCTCATCCGCGGCGAAAACAACGAACCCGTCCTCATTCCCGACAACGACGACGACGGCATTGAAAGCATCATCACGATCGACGCCGAAGGCACCGTCAAGAGCGTGAAGGTCCACGTCGAAATCGAACACCCCTACCGCAGCGATCTTTCTATTATGTTGCTCTCTCCGGATGGCGACTTAGACCTCTTGCTCGACCGCGAAGGCTTCAACCAAGAAGATGTTCGCGAAACATTCGTGACCGACGCCTTCAAGGGTCAGTCCATCGGCGGCGATTGGAGCCTGTGGGTCTTGGATGAAGGCGAAGGCGAAGAGGGCATCCTCGAAAGCTGGTCGCTCGAAATCCTTCCCAAGTCTATCGAAGACTAATCTTCCTCGCCAGCATCCCTCCTCACTCGTCTAAATTCATCTTTCTTTAAAGTAAACTCCCACCTATTTTGCTTCAGATGACATTTCTGCTTCGCTGAATGACGATTGAGGCGCCCATCATTCGATTCTTGCATTAAGAATTATCGATTACGTCAAAGCAATCTATCAATTCTATCGAACAATTCGTGATTGCGTTGAATCAGTATTCAAAATACGACTATTGATTTGCAAAATACTCGAATCAAGACTCATTTTTTATTCATGAAATGTGGATTGATTTAAAGCAGATTAAAAGCAATTCTCAGTGATTCAATGTTTATCTATATATGCTCTACTCAGCTGATGTTCTTTTTTAAAATGAATCAATATTTAATTAATTTTTAGATCATTCAATTTAGATTTCTTCAAAGCAACAGCAATTCAATTGTCGTGATTGCTGAATCATCAGTCATAAATTCAAAATTTGCTTAAACGACTTCATCCCTATTTCAAATTAGGCCCCAAAAGTTCTTTTCTCAATAGAACAATCGAATCAGCAGCTCGTGCTGATTAATCAATTTGAAAATCGCAGATTTCTTAGTTTCAGTTTTAAGAGACTTGGAATCGGCAAGCTGGAGCTAACCTGTTTATTTTTCAAAGAAAAAGACAAACTTTTTCACAAAAATATTTTCCAACGAATATGACTCATGCTAAAAAGGAAAGGTAATTGTTCAAAAAAGGTTCAACATGAAACGACTTTCTCTTCTTCTTGCCTTGGTAAGCTGCTCACTCTTCGCTTGTAACAGCGACAGTGACAACGACATTAACGACCCCACCGACACCAGCAATATCGCCAAGCTCAGCGACGTTGATGTCCTCCTCGCCGGTTACTTGCCCAACGAGCAGATTCAAGACGAAGCCAAGTGCGACCAGGTTTTCCCTGCCAAGTTCGACTTGATGGCCACGCAGTCGCCGGTCAAGGATCAAGGTTACCGCGGCGTTTGCTCGATCTTCGCCACCACCGCTTTGATGGAGCACCTCTACATCAAGGAAGGCACCGTCGCGAATCCTGACTTCTCCGAGCAGTTCTTGCAGTGGTCCGTGAAGAACGAAGTCGGCGATTTTGCGGATGTTGAAGGCTCCAACGCCACCAGCAACCTCAAGGCCATCACCAAGTACGGCATCGTCGAAGAATCCGTTTGGCCTTACGAAGAGGACTCTTGGGACACTCACCAAGACAAGCGCTGCACCGGCGACGATCAGCCCACCATCTGCTACACCAACGGTGATCCGTCCGAAGAAGTCTTGAGCGCGCGCCGCTGGAAGCTTGAAAACGACAGCCGCGGCACTCGCCAGATCAACAGCCAGCCCAAGAACATCAAGGCTTACATGTACGAAAACCAGCGCGCTGTTATCGCTGGTATGACGTTCTTCTACCAAAGCTGGGATCACGGCGGCTCGCCCTACAAGATCAATTCGCAGTAAGTCGGATCGTAGCCATGTGGTTCTGTGAGCCTAGGGGTTGTGTT
>JAZUEA010000494.1:0-3146 GCA_045639945.1 Myxococcota bacterium | reverse complement strand
AGAAGCTGCAACGTGGCGTTTGGGGCTCGCAAATCAAAGTTTGGACGCCATGATTCAGACCATTAGTCTGGATATGCGCAAAAAGCTTCGCGGCATTGAAGGTTTTAGCTCTTTCATCAAAGAAGAAGTTGGAGCGGTTTTGGATGAGGACGGCAACGATCTCTTCAATTTAATTGATGAAAACGTGATTGCCATTGATCGAACCGCAGAAGATTTGGTTCGTGTGATCGAGCAGCAGCGCGTGGAGCAAAAGCCAACCCTGTTTTCAATGTACGAACTCGCGGTTCAAGTGCGTCAAAGCGTGCTTACTCGTCGTCGCAAAGAATTGGAGCGCAAAAAAGGTGCCTATGCTGTGGGTGAAATCCTCATTCAAATCGGTATGCCTGAGGTTTTTGCCGATCGCCAACGTATGGCGCTGATTTTGGAAAAGCTCATCGACAACGGCCTGAAATTCAACCGTCAAGCAGCGCCTGTTGTTCAGCTGAATTTCGAAGATGATGGATTAGATTGGTTTTTTGTCGTTCAAGACAATGGTATTGGCATCGATCCGGCGTATCACGAAAAAATCTTCGAGATGTTTACGCGTTTGGAGCATGGCGCTGAATTCGCTGGCTCTGGCACGAGCTTGAATTTGGTGCGGCGCATTCTTCAGGACCACCGCGGCGACATTCATGTGGAAAGCGAAGAAGGTAAGGGAAGTCGTTTCATCTTTACTTTACCTAAAGATTCCGGACCATTAGGCGAATTCGGTTACGAATAACGATCCTCTGCCCTTGCGCAAATCAAATGCGTGATTAGCCTGTGCCGTCTTTTTTAGAATTTGAGAGATTCCGCCATGGGGCTTTTTGACTTTTTTTCTAACAAACCAACGCCTAGCAAGATTCGTACGCTCACTCAGCGCATGCTAAACGAGCACCACCAGCAGCAAGTTCGCCAGGAAGCTACGGATGCATTAATTGCATTTGCAACCGACGATGCGATTGCTGGCTTGGTCGAACGCTTGGGTGTGAACTTCAAAGACACAATCAAGAACGAGCAAGAAAAGCGTTATGTTTCCGAGACGTTGGTGAACACGTTCGGCAAGCGCTCTGTAGAACCGCTCACCGCATTTATTCGCAAAGAACAAACGATTTCTGCTGCGATTCTTACACTTGCACAACTTGTATCTGCTGATCAGTTGGTCGCACTTTTGATCGAAACGCTCAAACAATACCGCGCTGAGGATCACCGCACGATTTCTGCACGTTTGCAGCTCATTGACGCGCTGACCGAGTACGACGATGAGCGCATCATCGAAGCTGTGGCGCCGTACTGCATGGATCACGACGACGATGTGCGCGGTAAGGTCATGGAACTTTTGGAAGCGCGCGTTTCGAAAAAGAGCAACGAGTTTGACTTGGTGGTCAATACGTTGGTGGACGTTTTGGAAGATCCCGAGGCGTCTGGCCGTGTCACTCGTCGTGCCGCCGACGTTCTCATCTCGCTTGATGCCGACCTCTCCGCTAAAGCCAAAGAGCTGAGCGATTACGTGCCAGACGGCTACCAACTGAACGCCAAGAATCACTTGGAACGTCTCTAATTTATTCAAGATTTTAAGCTTCTGCACCGCCGTTTGAGGAGCGCATGGCGAAGAAGAGAAAGCACACGCCAGAGCCTCGCGTTTTGCGAAACGAAGGACATCTGGAGGATACGATCGATGTTGAAGAGGCCGATGCCTCGCTAGACACCAACCTGCGTGAAGATACTGCGCCGTTTGAAGGTGAGATTCCTTGGAACGACGAGCAGGTGATGCCGCTCTCGATCGCTTTCGCAGGTGGAAAAGGCGGCGCTGGTCGCAGTCTATTGGTGGCAAACATTGGCCTCTATCTTTCGCGATTGGGGCGCGATGTTGTGGTCGCAGATCTCGATCCAGGTGGTTCGAATCTGCACACCTACCTGGGACTTTCACCGCTTTTATCTAATGCTGGCGCAATGTTACGCGATCCGGGACCACCGCGCGTTGAAGAAATCGCCGGCATGAGTTTGCGGTTGTGTCGTTCTCCTGTTCCTGGTTGTCGTGGTTCAGATGATCCACTTCGCTTGGCGACCATGGAAAAGGCGAAAAGCTTAGGCGCCGACGTTTTGATCATGGATTTGGGCACTCAACTGGACGAATTGACGCTCGATGCGTTTTTGAATGCAGACGCGGGCGTTGTCGTGGTTTTGCCTGAGCCAGTTGCCGTTGAACGTGCTTACGTCTTTTTGCGTTCAGCGCTTTATCGCTGCTTGCACCACGGTGACGATGAACCGGCAGTGGTGGCACGCGCCGTTTTGTCTGCAGATCAAGTGGGTCAGCTCGATTCACCCGCCGATTTGGTTGCAGCGCTTTCTGGTGTTCACGCAAATGCTGCTGAAGCGATTCGCGCGCGAACGCTGGCGTTTACACCAAAAATTTTGATGAATCGTTGTCGTTCTCGCAGCGAACGAGAGATGGAAGCCGGAATCGTTTCTGCATTAAAGCGGCGATTTGGCATTAATGCCGAGGCGTTGGGCGGCGTTGCCACCGACGATGCAGCTTGGGAAGCTACCAGGCGTCGGCGTAACGTCATGTTGGAATACCCAGGTTCTGCGCTTGGTGGAGACATTGAACGCGTAGCCCGCAAGTTGATGTCGTTGTCCGCGATCCGGGAGCAGCGTTCGTGACAGATACCAAACACATCAATCTTTACGATCTTTTGGAAGTTGAGCCGGGTGCAACCGAAGACGAAATTCGTCGTGCACATAAGCGGTTAACGCAACTTTTCGATTCAAATGGCGTGGTGATGTACGGCTTGTACTGCGAAGCCGACGCTAAGCGATTGCAGGCAAAATTCCGAGACGCTTACGAAACGCTCATGGATCCGGAAAAGCGCCGACTTTACGACCGCAACCTCTATCCGCATGGTCATCCCTGTTTGCGCCGTGCCGATGAACGAGTCGTGGCTCAAGCTCCGCGCAAGATTGAGCCTCCAAGTGATCCGCTTGCCGCACTTGGACTTCCTGCCGATGTTCAAATGACTGGCGACGTTTTGCGGCGTATTCGAAGTCGGAGGCCAAGCGGTCTTAGGAAGACAAGAGAAGAACACAACCCCTTGGCACACAGAACGACATGGCTACGACCCGACTTC
>JAZUEA010000493.1:0-13764 GCA_045639945.1 Myxococcota bacterium | reverse complement strand
CTCCGGACGGCCGCATCCGCTCCACAGCGAGTTGGATGTGGCGTTGGTTGTTACCGTTTTGTCGGACGCGCAAAAATCGGTTTCCTCGCGCGACGGCATGACGCTCACAGCGCAGACCAGTCCGTACTATCCGGCGTTTGTGGCGGAGCACGAAGCCGAACTCAAAGATGCGCAAGAATCGCTAAAATCAAATAATTTCAAACGACTAGGAGAAGCGACCGAGCGCAGCACAATTCGCATGCACGCCTGCATGTGGGCATCCAATCCACCGCTCCGCTACCTCACGCACCGCAGTTTACAGGTCATTGAAGCTGTGGAATCCCTGCGACAAAGCGGCCTCGCCTGTTACTTCACCATCGACGCCGGCCCGCACGTTAAAGTCTTATGCCTACGCCGCGATGCCACCGAAGTGTGCGAGCGCCTCAAGCCGCTGGCCGATCGCGTGAGCATTGCTTTGCCTGGTCACGGTGCACGCCTGATTGAAGAATGAACACTCCGAAAATTATTAAGGTTCCAGGAAAAGTTTTGCTCTTTGGCGAGTACGCAGTGCTCGATGGCGCCGAAGCGATCGTTGCCGCCGTTGATCGATTCGCCACGGGCCGTTTTGAACCGGGTGACACACTCGAATTTGAAACGATTCACCCTGGCTCAAAATCGATGACGCTCACGCCATTCGCTCAAGCCTTATGCCGCGAAATTACACCGAAATCAGGAAAATACACGGTTGATTTAAGCGATTTTTTCGCCCCCACCGAAAAGGGCGTTGAAAAATTAGGCCTGGGCTCAAGCGCCGCTGGAGCTGTAGCATTTGCGCGCCTTTTTTCTGAAAACCTAAATGATTCTCAAGTGTTCGAAATTTCTCAGCGTGCACATCGCTTTGTGCAAGGCTCAGGTTCGGGCGCCGACATTGCCGCTTGCAGTTTTGGCGGCCTCTCTTGCTACACCTGGAACGAATCGCTGCAACAAGGGCAACGAAAAGCAATTTCAGATTCAGCGAATTTGTTGCCGCAACTTTTGATGGTGCAAACCAACGTGCCCGCTTCCACGCCCAAACTCGTTTCGGCGGTCAAAGCGTTTCAAGCTGCACAGCCGCAAAAATGCGGTGCGATTTTTCAAGCGCTCGCAGACGCTGCTCAAAAAGGCAAAAAAGCCTTTCAAATCGGTGATTTTGACTTACTCAAAAGTGCAGTTTTTGAAAACGTCGATGCACTCAAAGCGCTGACTCGCGATTCTGGCCTTAAAGTTTTTTCGGAAGTACTCGAAAAGATTGAAGAAACGCTCATACCGTTGAACGTTGCTTGCAAGTCGACAGGTGCGGGAATGGGTGATTTGGCATGGGCGCTTGTTCAAAACGAACAAGAAGCAGAATTAGTTCGCGACGCCCTTTGCCGACGAGGGTTTCGCACCATCAGTCTTCGAATTGTCTTTTGATTCCCGAGACTTTTTGGGTTGCTCCAACGGAAGTCGGCCGCCTCTGAATCCTTCACCACGCTCAGCCAAACGACCAAACGCGTCGATGTGGAAAAATGACGGCATCTGCCTTGGATTGAGCAGGCGCGTCGCCTCTCGCTCAGGATCAAGAGCAACCACAAATGGGAAATTCTTTTTGCGCGCTTTCAACGCCGCTTCAACCGACTCGCGATCCTCTCGAGTGACCGCAATCACCTTTGCACCCTTCGCCGCCGCCCACTTTTCAATCGCCGGAACCGCTTCGAAACATGCGCTGCACCACGTAGCAAAGAAGAAAACAAGAACCGGTTCCTGAGCACCAATCGACGGGAAATTCGTATTAGAATCAAAGAGTTTTAAACGAAGGGTGGGCACTTTGTCGCCAATTTCCGGCGGTCGTTTAGGCAACGTCAACGGCGCTGCAATCAACGGCATCTCAATTTTTTGCCCTTCGCGCCAAACACCCAGCAACACACGCTCTCCCGGCTTGGCGAGCAACGCCGCTTCCGGAAATGCACCTCGCTCCGTTAACTCGCGACCGTCGATGGACAAAATTTTATCGCCCACCTGCAAGCCTGCCGCCAACGCAGCACCACCAGGCGCAACACTGAGCACGCTCACGCCTCGATAATCCGGTAAGTCTCGATAAGTTAAAGAGAAACTACTTGGATGAAGCGATTCAATGGCAACTTCAATTTGCCCCAACGTACGAACCGGCGTATCCGAAGATTGAACGAAAAGTCCTTTCTGTTCGGACGATTGCGTCACCGTCGTAGGCAGCGCTTCGATTTGAATCGAGCCAGACGCAACTTCAGATTTCGCATCCAAGCTTTCATCAAACATCGCTGGCCCCACAAAATCGGGATCGGTCGTTGTAGGCGCCACAATCGGCGCGTCGTAATCCCAGAGCGGCAAACTCTCACATTCGCGCAAGGCCTCATAACGCGCCAAAACTGCCGGATCGAGCAACGTAGGACCGGCCAAACGCATATATAAATAGGCAATGCGCAACACTGCTGCTTGCTTGAGCTCGATGTCAGCCTTTAACTCATTCGCCAACTGCGTTTGACGATAAAGGCGATTCATGCGCGCTTCAACGACCGGATCTTCCTTAAAAATCGAGGCGATAGAATCACGAACTTTGTTTCGAGCGCGTTTTTTGGCCTGAGCCGTCGGCAATTCTTTGATGCTCGCGAGCAATGGTTCCTGCAGCTCATTTTTGGCTTGATCAAAACCGGTGACCCAGCGCGAGCGCCACATTTCAAGTGCGTAATCCAGTTCGATCAAACGATCCATGACCTCGCGCGTGGAACTAAAATCGCGCACAACGCCTAAACCAAACGTTTGCGCAATCTGAGCCGCGAGCCGCCATTCCGGCGCATCAGGCGCACTTCGCAAAAGTCGCGCATCGATAAGCGCTTCAATTTCCTGACTTCGCGCCGCCGCCGTTTCAAGCAACGCCTCGTGCAACAGCGCATCAGAGGAAAGATGGGGCACATCCGCTTGCGTAACGGTGAGCAGCGACAAATCCGAAGCTGCTCCCAAAGTGGGAATCGCATTTAATGCAGATGTAATGCGCGAAAAGTGATCCGTCTCCGCGTTGGGTGCCTCGCAGCTGAGCTCGCGTTCCGGCTCGTCGCTAAACGCACCGCACAACTTTTTGCCTTGCCTGAAGAGATCAGAAAAAGCGCCTGAGTGGCAAGCGCTCATCCACATAACCACTGGAACTGATTCAGGAATCAGAGAAAAGTCTGCCGAAATTGCCTCTGCCGTCCAGCGTTCACCGTAGAGCGCCAACGATCGCTTATCGCCTTCCACTTCGCCCACGCCACTGACCGCGAACAGAATTTGATCGCCATCAGAAAGCGTTGTGGCAAGCGACTTTAAGTGCGACTGAATCGCGTTGCGCCGCGCCGGAAACATCGTGAAGCCGTCAAATCGCGTGTCGACCAACTTGGGCGATTCGGCAGTGAGCGCATCCAGCTGAGTCCCCAGGAAAGGCCAGTCCGACTCATTGCGATTTTGCTCAAAACGATCCGGCGCAGTTTCACGGCCGTCTCCCCAAAAAATCGCAATGTCCTCAGCCGCTACGCCGTGCGCCAGCAAAGTCACCGTGAGTTCCGAGACGTGATCGCGATAAGCGTCGCCCGTTTGCTCCGGCGCACCCGCGCCAGCAAGAATTAAAACTTTTAACGCAGCTGAAAATAACAGAGACATGACCTTCCCAGAGGGCTAGGTGGAACACTTTATTTTAGACTGATTTCAAGCACTTCGCAGTAGTGTTTGCAGCTCAGAGGCACTCTTTTGTGCCTGCGCCAACGCCTTTGCAATCGACGGTGCCGGATCAAGATCGAAATGACCCACAATCCAAACCGACAAGAGATCAATTTCACGCGGCGGATCATGCGGAACAGCGCTGTGCGGCGACGCTGGATTCATACCTGCTGCGATTAACGCTAAGAAATCACGCGGATTTTCTGCCAAAACTTCGCTCTTTGTGCAAATCGCCGGCGCATCTTTCCCAAGATCGACCAAGTAAATCCAAGTCTCGCCAGACTTTGCAAAAGGATAAAGATTTTGACCATTTAGCGTTTCAAGTTTGCCGGATGCATCAAGACAGCAAAGCGGCAACACGCCACCACAAGACTCCTGATAACGCGCCAAATCCGAAAATTCTTTTGGCAAGGCAATTTGCAGCGAATCTTTAAGAGACTGTGCCAACGTGCCGTACGCACAAGTTGCGCCTAGACGATTGTTTTCGGCGATCAAGCCATCCAGGTTGAAAACCGCGCCGGGCTCAGACGAAAGACCAAAGAGCTGGTTGTCCGTCGCTTTCACCGCTTCAAGTTTCACCTGCCCCGTCGACTGAACCGCCAGGCCGTCGCCCTTGTTGTGCACAAACTGCGAATCGCGAATTTCAGCCTCGCCCTCAATCGACGCACCGGTCGCACAATCGCGAACCGTAAGCGCCAATGCTCGCAACTGTCCATCGCGATCACACGCCACGCCGTCGCCTTGCGCGCGCTCAACTGTGCAGCCCGAAAGCGCCATTTCGCCCATTTCGGCAAAAAAGCCTTCTTCGTACATTTGAAAGGCTCGAACGTCGCGCAGCACAATCGCACCGTCACCAAAAACTTTGCCGCCGAATCCGCAGCGACAAATGGTGCCACCGTCTGCGTTCAAATCGCCGTCAAGCGCAAAAAGTCCAATAAAATCGCAGTTATACACATCACAACGAACGGCCGACACATTGCCCATGTGCGCGATCAAACCCACGTACGAAAACGCGATGAGCGAATCACAAACCTCAACTTCGGCCTCGTCACCCGCACGAATTCCAGCGCCGCCGCTAAAACATTCAGCTTCTGGCTCTTCTTCGTCCAAAACCGCGCGCGCGCCAGCAAGGAAGCAGTGATCGACCAGCAAATGACCTGATTCGACCAAAACCAAATCTGCGCCAGGCAAATCTTCGCCATCTACATCCGCGAGAATACTCATGTTTTTGAGAGCAAACTCGCCATTGGCCAAGAGTAAGCAATCGTCTTTCCAATCAAAAATAACAATGGTCGAAGCTGCGCCGGCACCTTCAATCGTGATGCCACTGTTTCGTTCAACGGCCGCCGTTAAGCGATAAACACCTGCAGGCACCGAAACAGTGCCTCCCGCAGGACAAGACGCGATCGCTGCAGCCAAATCAAAACCATTTGAATTTACAACAGAATCGTCGATTTCTTCGGCGTTTAATGCGGCCTCACCAAAAAACGAAGACCACGGCAAATCAGCTTGCTCACGCCCTAAACGCTCCTCAGTGCGTTCCGACAACTTTTGGACGAAATTCTTTAAGTAATCGAAATAATTCAATTTTCAGAGCTTTCTAAAATGGCAAACGCAACCACATAGTATGAACCTGAAACGCCAATCCCCATGTGGCTCAGTTGTGGCAAAAGAAGATTTCTCTTGTGACCCGGGCTTTCCAAAAACGCCGAAAGCGCACCTTTCGAATCGGGAGCCCAGGCCAAATTCTCAGCCAATCCGGCAGCTTTCAAGCCCGAAAGTCGCATAGCAAGCGCGCCGGTGTTGGGCGAAACGTGACGCAAAGTCCGCTGGTTTGCGAGTTCCTGCGCGTGACTTGCCGCCGCCGCCCGAAGTCTTGGACTTTGCTTTAAAATCGGCAGGTTATGCCGCGAGCGGTACTGATTGATGAGCGAAAAAAGCTGTTCTTCAGACGTTCCGGCTGGAAGATGAAACGAATTTATCAATGAATCCGAAGGTTTATCATTTCCAATCGTGAGCACATCGTTCAACAGAACAATCGGTCCATTGCTGCTCTCTGCCAAAAGTTCAATGCCGTAACATCCCGGTTTATCATCGAATTTCAGACTTGCCTCAACTCGTCGGCCGTGCATTTCCAAACCACGTTCCACAACCGGGCCATCATTGGGCAATGCAATCAAAAGTCGCGGCCGAAAATAACCTCGATGAAGCTCGCCTGAAAAAAGCATGTGCCGCGCACCAGATTCTGATTTTGACGATGACAACTGATCTTGCAGCGATTGATCCAGCGTAAAACCGCGGTGAACCATTAAAACGCTGACCGTTTGAACTTCGCCAGGAATCTGCGCAAATCCATAATCAGTGGGAGGCAAATGGCGATCTAGTTGCCCAACCAACTTGGGCCAAGCAGCTTCGAGTTCTGCTTCTGAATCAAAATGAACAGTAAACGGCACAACTTGTGCATCACTCACACGCGTTTGCGCCAAAACTTTTCGAACCGTAACATTTGAATTTAATTGAGCTTTTTCATCATTCTCGGAATGAACAGAAAGTGCTTCAGCCAAGCGTTCTGCCGCTACATCCAACTCGAGGCGTCGCGTCGGAACTTGCCAACCATGCGCCGACAAAAGCGCCTCCAAGCCTTGTGGCCCTGGCGTTGCTAACCAAAAAATGAACGGCAAAAACGAAAACATACGCTTCAAATCATACGCGATCGCAGTCTTTGGGAATAGCATCGCGAGAATTGGCGTTTATCTTGCGGAATTGAGCGCGACGATGCGCCAGCACTCAAGGTGGAATGATGCTCAAAGGTCTCTTCAGCCGTAAGTCTGAGCACTTGGAATTCGAAAAAATTGCGATGCCGCAAGCAGATGCGCTTTACGGTGCTGCGCTTCGCATGGTTCGCGATCCGGCGAAAGCTGAGGATTTGGTGCAAGATACGCTGCTTCGCGCGTATCGTTTTTGGCACAAATATGAGCAAGGCACCAATATCAAAGCATGGCTTTTTCGCATTCAAACCAACATTTTCATCAACGAGTACCGTAAGCATCAAACTGAGCAAAAAGTCTTAGATGATCGGCAGATTGATGATCTTTTAGAGCGTTACGCCAATCCTGAGCAAACCGCTTTGCCCATGGAAATTCGTGAAAGTTTCATGAAAGAAATCGTGAGCGACGAAGTATTGGCTGCCATCGATCGCTTGCCCATCGAATTTCGAATGACCGTGTTGCTCAACGACATGCAGGAGTTCTCTTACAAAGAGATCGCCGAAATTTTGAAATGTCCGGTTGGTACCGTAATGAGTCGCTTGCACCGCGGCCGTAAATTACTTCAAGCTCAGCTCTACGAATACGCTCAGGAACACGGCATTATCCCGAGCGCAGAAACCGGCGAAAGCAACGTTGCGAATCTCGATTCGTTCCGCCGCCAAAAAACGAGAGGCTGAAATGTGCCGCATCACTTGCGAAGACTTTCAACGCTTCATCGATCCTTACTTGGATTCCGAATTTGACGAGCGCGAACGCGCCGATTTCGATGCCCACCTCGCAATCTGCGAAGATTGCCGCAAACACTTTGAACAGCGAGCCTGGTTTCAAGAAGCGATTCGCCCGATTTTACGAGCACCTACCCCCATGCCGGGCGGTGCGCGCGCTCGGCTTCGCGTTCGCTTGGCAACCGCAGATCATCCGAGCACAGCACAAATTTGGCTGAAGCGCTTGGCTGTTCCGGTTCCAATTCTGGCGGCAGCTGCAGCTGTTTTTTTGATGGCAACGCCACTTACGGGATTCACCCCAGTGGTTCACGACGCAGTTGATCAACATTGCCAATCGCTGCCGGTTGAAGTGCCAAGCCCGGAAGCTGCCGAAGTGGACGAATGGTTTGAGGGCAAGCTCCCATTTCACGTTGTATCGCCGCGTTTTCAAGACAAAGACATCGTTTTGTTGGGCGGTCGCTTGAGTCGCGTTGTGCTCAAAAACGACACGCGCCGCGCGGCTTACCTGATTTACGGCAAAGGCTCGCACAAACTTTCGGTTCTCGTTTTTGACGGCAACAACCTGGAAGTATCCGGAAATACTCATCAAATCGATGGACACGATGTTGCCATTCACGACGCAGACGGCTACCGCGTTGCCCTTTACCGCCACGGACCACTCGCCTACGTCATCACTTCCGATTTGCCCGAAGACGGCCTTCTCAATCTGGTTAAAAGCGCGTTCTGATGCGCCTTCACGAACTTTTAGATGGCTTGGCGTCGCTCAGCGCCAACACAACACAAGATCCTGAAATCACTGAAATAACGTGCGACATTACCGAAGTAACGCCAGGCACAATGTTTTTGGCGCGGTCCGCTTATTTTGGTGATGGCCACAAGCTTGTGCACGAAGCGTATGAACGCGGTGCGGTCGCGTTGTGGCTGTCTCATCCCGTTGAGAATTTGCCGCCTTTGCCTACCGTGATTGCTCCTGAAACACCTGGACACGCCCGAATTGCTTCAAGATTTTATAAAAATCCAACGGCCTCACTTCGCGTGTACGGTGTAACGGGCACAAACGGCAAAACATCGACCATTTATTTGTTGGAACACATGCTCCGCGCGCTCGGAGAACGGCCAGCGGTTCTTGGAACGATTGAATATCGTTACGAAAATCTGAGAGCACCGGCTGTGAACACCACGCCGGATGCACTTTTTCTGCAGCGATTTGCTGCAAAAGTTCGAGATTTAGGTGCGACCGCACTTTGTCTCGAAGTTTCAAGTCACGCACTTGCACTCGGTCGAATGGATGGATTTCTCTGTGATGTCGCAGGGTTTACAAACTTAACGCACGATCACTTAGATTTTCACGGCGATTTGGCTTCGTACGAAGCAAGCAAGGCAAAGCTGTTTTCGGAAGTGCTTGCAGCGAGTGTGGCAGCTCAAAAAGAAACTGCTGCGTGTGTCCCCAACACAGAAGTCGGTTTTCGCATGCTCGCGGCCGCGCCGGCTCAAACCAAGCGCCTGATTGCAGGAGAAAATCCAGGCACGCTTTGGGCCGAAGAAAACAAAATTTGCTTTAGAAATCGAGATTTAACAGCGAAATACGACTGGCCATTGCGCGGTGCTCATAACGTTGAAAACCTTGCACTCGCGCTTGCAATGATTGAAGGCTCGCACCCTGGCTGTGCTCATCAAGCGCTTTCAAGTTTATCAAAATTCGGAGCAATTCCGGGGCGTTTACAAGAAATCGCTCCCAGTATTTTTGTGGATTATGCGCACACACCTGATGCACTCACACGCAGCATAGCCGCCGTTCGCGCGCTTGATGCTCGACCGCTCACAGTTTTGGTTGGTTGCGGCGGCGATCGCGATCGCACCAAACGCCCAATCATGGCAGCGGTAGCCGCAACCGCAGAACGCGCGATTTTTACCTCGGACAATCCGCGCTCTGAAAATCCCGAAGCGATTTTAGATGAGATGCTTAAAGACGAAAAAATTCGTTTAAAATCAGAGCGTTATACAGATCGAGCGTTGGCAATTCAAAAAGCAGTGCAAAACGCCCAAGGTCCGGTGCTTATCGCAGGCAAAGGTCACGAAACATATCAAGAAATTGCTGGAAAACGTTACGCTTTTGACGATGTCGCGCATGCTTTAGCAGCTGTCCGTAACGAACCACCACCAGAGCAAGTTTTAATTGGCACACCTTCTCGCGTTCCGGTGCCACGCGATCTTTGGAACAGCTAAGCCGGCGAAATTACAAATAATATTCGGTATCGATTGTGTGAATCATCTCGGTACCGGGCGAATCACAAGTAGGACGACCCACCACTTTCGCCGGCACGCCTACCGCTGTTCGGTGCGCTGGAACGTCTTTCAAAACCACGGAACCCGCACCGATTTTTGCACCTTCGCCAATGTTGATTCGACCAATCAGCGACGAGCAAGCGCCCAACAGCACACCATCGCCGACTTTGGGATGGCGATCGCCTGTCGCACTGCCGTTTCCGCCCAGCGTAACGCCGTGCAAAATCGAGACATTATTGCCCACGCGCGCCGTTTCGCCGATGACGATACCGGTTGCGTGGTCGATCATGACGCCATGGCCAATGGTGGCAGCGGGATGGATATCTACGTGAAATACTTCAGAAATTCGGCTTTGCAGAGCGAGCGCCATTTCAATTCGCCCCTGAATCCAAAGCCAGTGCGTCATGCGGTACGACTGCAGCGCGTTAAAGCCTTTAAAATATAGCAACGG
Source organism: Myxococcota bacterium (assembly GCA_045639945.1). Lineage (GTDB taxonomy): Bacteria > Myxococcota_A > Bradymonadia > UBA7976 > UBA1532 > UBA1238. Next base: position 3,811 of record JAZUEA010000493.1, on the reverse strand, counting down.
CGTTGAAAGTCGCGGACACGCCGGATCTCGTTGACGAACCGCCAACAAATCTGCACTCGCCGCCGCAATCAGGCTCGAATCATCCGACATGATTCTCAAAAACAATTCCATCAAGCTGATGGGCTGCAAATTGGGCGACGCAAGTTTGTTAGAAATCTGATAAGCAAGAGCGCGTTCAAGCGATTCGTGATTGAGAATGGTGTTGTAAAGAAAGCTGGCGAGCAAGGGTTCCTGCTGAGTTTCCTCTTCTGCATCCTTGCGAATTTGTTGCCAAATTTCCGAAATCGCTTGAGGTTCCAACGCAAACTCCGAGGCAGTTTTCTGGTTGAGAGTCGCTTTAATATACAGTACAAAAATCCGTCAAGGCTGTCTTATAAGGAGGAAATGATGTTCAGTGCTAAAGCGCCTTTGTGGCCTAAAAATGCGTTAGAGCCACTCATTTCAGAAGAAACGATCAACTTCCACTACGGCAAGCACCATGTCGGTTACGCATTCAAACTGACTGAGCTTGTAATGAAATTCCCGGAATTTCAGGGAAAATCACTTGAGGAGTTAATCTCACAAGAAGGCACACCTGTTTTTAACACTGCCGCACAGCTTTGGAATCACGATTTTTATTGGCAGTGCCTGCGCGCACCGCGTGAAAACAACGAGCCCACCGGCCGTTTCCGGGCTGCGCTCGAAGCCGCTTTTGGCAGTTTTCAAGCGTTTCAGGTTCAGTTTGCTGTTGCTGCACTCGCACAGTTTGGTTCAGGTTGGGCCTGGCTTACGCAAGATTCCGCGGGAAAACTGCTCATTGAAAAAACCTCAAACGCCGGCACTCCGCTCGCTTTTGGCCATGAGCCGCTCCTTACTTGCGACGTTTGGGAGCACGCTTACTACCTCGATTACCGCAATGAACGCGGCAAATACATCGGTGCATTCTGGCAGTTGATCAACTGGGACTTCGTCGCTGAACGTTGGAACGGTTAAGTGCGCCTTCCTGATCTCATCAAACCCCTCTCGCCGGAGGGACTCCTCACGTGTGGCTTTGGCTTGGCCATTTTGCTGGGCACTTTGCTCTTAGTCATGCCATTTGCCACGCAGCCGGATTGTCCTTCTCTTTCTCTTGTCGATGCCTTATTCATGTCATCTTCTGCGGTCTGTGTAACAGGCCTTTCTGTCATGAATACTGCGACGTTATCCGGATTTGGTCAGGTTTCACTCATTCTTTTGGTGCAGCTTGGCGGTTTAGGCTGGATGTCATTCGCAGCGCTGGCTTACGAATTTTTAGGAAAACGCCTTTCGCTGCGAGCACAAGCACTTCTGCAAGATTCAGCGTTTCAAGCGTCAACCCCTGAATTTAAAGGACAATTTCACAGAATTCTGGCGTTCGTCGGTATTTCCGAGCTCATCGGTGTGATCGTCTTTTTCTGTGTTTTTTGTCCACAAATGTCAGTAGGAAAAGCGCTTTGGTATTCGGTTTTCCATGCAATTTCGGCATTTTGCAACGCGGGATTCACACTTCAAGGCGATAGTCTCATCTCTTGGCATAGTTCGCCTGTTATTCTAACAACCGTGATGACGCTGGTTGTTTTGGGCAGCTTGGGTCATCCCGTGGTGATTCAGCTCGCTCAACTCGTCAATCGCTACTTTCCGTGGAATCGCAAAAAAGAAATGCCGCGCATCAAGTTGGAGCTCAACACCCGTGTGGTTTTGGTGGGCACACTTGTATTGCAACTCATTGGAATTATTGCATTTCCGATTTTTGGTTTGGACACAAGCGACAGCATTCCTTCCCAATCGACAGTGATGGGTCGTTTTTGGGACGGTGCGTTCCACAGCATCACTTCGCGTACGGCGGGCTTTCAGAGCATCGATCTCTCGCACATGCCCATGCCCAGCTTGCTTTTGTTCATTGCACTCATGTTTGTAGGCGGCGCGCCCAGCTCCTGCGCGGGCGGTGTCAAAATCACAACCATGACGCTCTTTGTAAGCAACATCAACGCGCGACTGAGAGGCACTGGCCAAACCGTGATTTGGGGTCGCCAACTGCCGGAACGCCTCATCGAACGAGCGCTGCTGATCATGGCCATTGGCTGCATTTGGGCAATTTTGGGCTTTTTTGTGCTGTCTTGCACCGAAACGCTACCCATTCAAGATCTCATGTTTGAGCACATTTCTGCATTGAGCACTGTGGGCCTCTCAACTGGCATTACGCCTGAACTCAGCACGCTCGGCAAAGTGTGGATCACCATCACCATGTTTTTAGGCCGTGTTGGTCCTCTGACCCTTGTCGCTTGGGCCATCAAAGCCAAACCCACGCCGGTGCGCGCGCCTGAAGGTCGATTGTTGCTCGGCTAACCCTTTGAAAAGAAAAAAGATTGAGCAATAAAAAACAAGTCTGCATTCTTGGACTCGGCCACTTCGGCGCCAGTCTCGCCCGCGAACTCGCCCCCAGCTGCGAAATCCTTGCACTCGACTGCGATCAAAAGCGAGTCAACGATATCAGCGACGAAGTCGATCGCGCTTTGTGCTTTGATATTCGCGACTTCAACGCACTTTCCAGCGTTATCACAGAGCCTTTCGATGAAGCTGTTGTGGCCATCGGTGGCAGCCTCGAAGCCAGCATTCTCTGCACGCTACACATGAAGCGCCTGGGCATTCCCGTGATTCGCGCAAAGGCTCAAAGCACCGATCACGCAACGATTCTGCGCTCTGTCGGTGCAAGTCACATTGTGTTTCCTGAGCAAGAATCAGCACTTAGGCTTGCATCTCAAATCTTAAATCCAAACTTGCTCGACTTTGTGCCGCTCGCCAAAGATTACCGTGTGAGTGATTTGCTGGCCCCGGAACCGTTCGTTGGCAAAACTCTCATCGAGCTAAATTTACGTGCAAATTTCGGGATCTTCGCGATCGCAATTAAGCGTAAAGAAGGCACTTTCGAATTTTTGCCAGGCCCGAAAGCAATGGTTCACAGCGGCGATGTGCTCGTAGCAATCGGCGCACAACAGGATTTCATTGCCCTGCCAGATCGTGTCAAAAAGATGTAACCATCGGTCATCATTAAAAAAGGAGATCATGTGAACACGCTCCTCATCATCGATCCTCAGTTCGATTTTTGTGATCCGCAAGGTTCGCTTTATGTTCCAAACGCCCAGGCTGATATGGAACGCTTGGCCGATTTGATTGAGCGCGATTTGCAAAACATCGACGCCGTGGTGGTCAGCCTGGACACGCATCACCCGTTTGACATTGCGCATCCCGATTTTTGGCGCGATCAAGCGGACAATCCGCCGACTCCGTTCACCACGATTACTGCGGCCGATGTGGAATCGAAGCGCTACCAAAGCTTGACCGATGACGCCACCGCACATGCTCTCATGTATCTAAAAGCCCTTGAAAATCAGGGCTGTTCGCACACGATTTGGCCACAGCACTGCATTTTGGGCACACCGGGCCACGCCATGCCGGCAGCGCTTTCCGCCGCGCTTGCAAAGTGGGAAATCGCGCACACCAAGGCTGTAACCTACGTGCTCAAGGGCCAATATCCGTGGACTGAGCATTTTTCGGTGTTGCGCGCTGAAGTTCCCGACGAAGGTTCGCCCGCCACGCTTTTGAACAAAGGCCTCATTGCACATTTGAATCAGGCCGACAAATTGTTCATTGCTGGTGAAGCAAGTTCACACTGTGTCAAGCGAACCGTTGAGGATCTTCGCGACTATGCGCCTGAAATTGTTCAGAAAATCGTGCTCATTAAAGATGCAATGAGTCCGGTGGCGGGCTGTGAAAGCTTGGCTGAGCAACTTTTCGAAGACGCCAAGTGGGTCGG
>JAZUEA010000492.1:0-1527 GCA_045639945.1 Myxococcota bacterium | reverse complement strand
ACTGGCGATGTGCTGCCGTGGGAGAAGTTGGGCGTTAACTTCAAGGTGGGCGGTCGTATCGACAAACTGCATGTCGAAGAAGGCCAAGCGCTTAAAGCGGGTACACTCATCGCGGAACTGGACGAGCGCGACTACAAACTCGTGCGTGACTTGGCCAAGTCTCAGGTGGATGCGCTTGAACCGCACTTGAAACGCGCACGGAAACTCAAGGCTTCAGAAGTGGTGCCTGAGTCAACGCTCGAAGAACTGGAAAGCCGTTACAAAGCGGCCAAATTGCAGTTGTCGCAAGCACAAGCTCAGCTTTCATACGCCAAATTATACGCGCCCATGGATGGCACGGTTTTGCGTCGTATGGTCGCCGTGGGCGATATGGTCGGCGTTGAGCGTCCGGTCATTGCGCTGGTTCAAATGGATCGCGTGAAGATCACGCTGCCGGTTGCGCAAAAAGATCTGCCCAAATTCGAAATTGGCCAGAAAGTCCAGGTCACAGCGCCAGGTTTAACAGGCATGCGCGAAGGTAAAGTTCACCAAATCGGCCTCGCCGCTGACGTACACACGCGAACGCTGCCGGTTGAAATCGAAGTGGACAACCACGATCTCGCACTGCGTGCTGGCATGTTGGCCACTGTCACCGTTTCCCTGGGCGAGCGACATGGCATTTTCGCGCCGGTCAATGTGCTGAACGAAGGTCGCCGCGACACCATGACCGCACTCGTTCTGCCTGAAGGTTCAGAAAACTTTGAAGAGCGCACAGTAGAAGTAGGCCGCTTATACGGCGATCAGGTTGAAATCCGCGCGGGCTTGAAGGTGGGCGACAAAATCCTGCTGAAAGGCATCGCGTACAACGGCGATCTCGCAAAAGTGCTGGCGATTTGGCGAAACGGTGAGCGTGTTGAACCCATCGAAGCCCCCGCTAAGCCCGCAGACGACGAGGATGAAAAAGAATGAACATTCCGCGATGGTCCCTTGAACGCCCTGCTCTCATTATTCTGGGCACCATTGCCATCACCATTTTCGGCATCATCACCTACTTTGATATTTCGCGGCGCGAAGATCCGGAATTCCGAATCGCAACGGCCCTTGTGGTCACCGTCGTGCCAGGCGAAGGCGCAGAACGTGTTGAGCAGCAGGTGACCTCAAAGCTCGAAGATGCGATTGCCACGATGTCGCGGCTTAAAACGCAGATTTCGACCAGCTTAGACAATCTTTCCGTCATCAAAGTCACTGTTGATTACGACGCCGATACCGATACCGAATGGCAACGTCTGCGCTCAAAGGTGAACGAAAAAGCGCAAGAACTGCCCCGAACAATACGCGGTCCAATGGTTTGGGACACGTTCGGCGACACGTCCGTGATGATCTTGGTGTTGCACGGCGCACCCATCTTGGATTTGGCGGCTTACGCAGAAGATTTAAAGGATCAACTGCGACAAGTGAGCTCGATCGCCGATATCGATCTCTTGGGTATGCCCGAAGAAGCGATTTATGTGGAAACAACCAAAGCGCAAATTTCGGCTTACCCACTCA
>JAZUEA010000491.1:0-3573 GCA_045639945.1 Myxococcota bacterium | reverse complement strand
GCGTGACGATGGCGTTCGGATTCAAGCTGGCGGCGTAGGCCACGGCATCGGCCAGAATCAGGCGACCTTCGGCGTCGGTGTTGTTGATTTCAACGCTCTTGCCTGAGTAGAGCGTGATGATGTCGTCAGGATGTAACGCCTTGGAACCAATTGCGTTTTCGGCAAATGGCAGAATCGCGTGTAAGCGCACATTGCAGTCGCGGCGAATGGCGGTCACAAACGCAGCCAGCACGGCAGCCGAGCCGGCCATGTCATTTTTCATGGTGACCATGCCTTCTTTGGTTTTTACCTGAAGGCCGCCGCTGTCAAACACAATGCCTTTTCCGATAAGCGCGATTTCTTTAAGGTTTTCTGACTTTTTGCCTTTGGGTGTATAGGTCAAATGAACCAGCGCCGGCCGACTTTCAGCACCTTTGCCTACGCCGTAAATGCCGCCAAATCCAGCCGCTTCAAGCGCATCATCCTCAAAAATCGTGATTTCCGCGTGATGCTCAACGGCGATGTTGCGGCAAATTTCGACCATGGCTTCACAATCGAGCTCGACTGCGGGCGTGTCCACCCACTGGCTTGCAAGGCGAACGCCGTCGCAAAGCGCTTCGAGCGGGTCGACATCGACCTCGTCACCGTTTGGCAGCAAAAACGCAATGCGAACTTGCGGATCTGGTTTGGACTCGCCGTGCGTGGACTTTCGCGAAAACAAAGGAAAAGCGCGTGCAACAGCTGCAGCTTGTGCATCTAAGTGAGCGACATCATCGCTTGCGATGTAAACGGCTGAAATTTTGCATTTCGGTAATGAATCCCGAAGCATTGCCGTGATCGCAAAGTTCCGCGTTTCGCTGTTGTAGCGTGAGCAGGTTTCCGGCAGCACGCCGACCAGCAAGCGACGCTCGCCCGACAGCCAAGCACTGCCAACGGAACCTGAATCGCCCGGTTCTGTGTGCTCTAAAAGTGTTTGGTAGAGTGAAGTTGCGCCATCCGGCAAAAGCGCGACAACAGATTCATCATCCAATCGCGAACGGCGGCCAATAAAGAAAAACGTCTGCGCATCAAGACTTGCAGACTCGCCATCTGTAAAAATGAGATTTGTTTTCATAAAAGCAGCTTATCAGTTCGGTTGTCGGTGATGAAGAGTTATTTCATAAAACCTGTTGACATGTGCAGGTTGATTGCTAAAACATTTCTCTTATGGGCAGCGAATGTTTAGCACTACACCACGCCGGAGCTTCTCACTCCGGAACCGCAGATCTTCCACTGCATGGCGGACATGTTCCCGAATGGCTCTCGCAGCGCATGGAGCAATTGGGCCGCGTGCTCATCGAAGCGTTAGTCATTCATTACGGGCCAAATGAAGTTCTGCGGCGGCTGGCGCATCCTTTTTGGTTTCAGTCATTTGGCGCTGTTTTGGGCATGGATTGGCATTCAAGCGGTGTCACCACCTCGGTTTGTGGCGCGCTCAAACGTGGCTTGAAACCCATTGCCGATGAACTTGGCATCTATATTTGCGGCGGTCGAGGTCGCTATGCACTTGAAACGCCTAAAGAATTAGAAATCCTGGGCGAAAAATTAGGTCTTGACGGTGTTGCTCTTCAACGCGCCAGTCGATTGGTTGCCAAAGTCGATAACGCTGCGATTCAAGACGGTTTTCAGATTTATCATCACTGCTTCATCGTTACGAACAAGGGCAATTGGACGGTTGTTCAGCAAGGCATGGACGACAAAACCGGTATGGCGCGTCGTTACCACTGGCTTTCCGAAGGTGTTCGCGACTTTTGCAATGAACCACACGCTGCTATCGAAGGCTTCGTTCGTTCCGGAAACATTGTGAATTTGGTCGATCATCGCGCCAAAAAAACGCGCAGTGATTTGTGCTCACTCGTTTCCGTTGGGCCTGATCGTGCACTTTGGCAAATTCGCGATGCCACTCGGCAAGCAGATTTGGCTCAAGATTTGCCGCTTTTTGAGTCCCTTCCCCATTTGACCATGCCTGCGCGCCATCAAGTCACAGCGGCCGATGTTTCAGACAAGCGTCTTTACGCCACGTTGCTCGCTGCACATGAAGCTGCAACTTCTGGGATTTTCGACGATTTCCTGCTTACTCCCGGCCTTGGGCCTCGCACGCTTTCTATTCTCGCGTTTGTGGCTGAGGTGGTGCACGGAGATCAATGTCGGTTTTCCGATCCAGCGCGTTTCTCGCTTGCGCTGGGCGGCAAAGATGGTCATCCATTCCCTGTTCCGCTGCGCGTGTACGACGAAACCATTGCGGTTCTCAAAAATGCGATTCGTTCTGCGCGCTTAGGGCAAGAAGACAAACTTTCCGCTATTCGCCATTTGGATGAACAAGCACGCGAGATTGAAGCTGTTGTCGAAGCGCGTCCAGATTTAGTGCCCAAAGATTTGGTCGAAACCTACATCAAGGCAGAAAAGCGCAGGCAACTACGCGAAGATATTCCGAAATATGTAACAAATCCAAAAGGTTATAATCGAGAACAGCATTCTTCACTGATTTCTGATGGCTCACCGCATTTGGCGCGTTCAACAGCGCCGCGATCGTCAAAAGCCTTGTCAAAAACAGCTTCTCAATCACGTATTGCAACATCGAGAGCCAAACGAGCAAAAGACGATCAGCTTGAACTTCCGGGGTTTTAGGAATGTTTTTTCATATCTCGGAAGAAAAAGATGCGTGAACTCTTGCCAACTGTCTGTGCTTAGGATTGAATCGCGTGTCGAGGGCCCATAGGGGCACCCCTTTGAAGGAGTAGAAAAGATGAGTCGAGCCCGCTCAGCGGTCGCGGTTAAGGCCACGATCGAGGACTTGGGGGCTTTTATTGGCGAGGCCTTTGGTGTTGAAGTGGTCGAAAAGGCCACCTTTGACGATTTCTCCGAGGCCGTGCAGTTTTGCCATCCGCATGTCGAAGATTTCGGCGCCGATGCCGGTCACAACGCTTGGTACATTTGGCGCGTTGGTGCTTGGGCCATTTTAGGAGATCTCGATCTCAAGCTGCCTCACGAAGATGAGGGGCTGGCTGCTTTGTCCAAGAAATATGGTGAGGCCGTGGCCGTGGCCATCGATGAAACCTTTGGTTTGGCCGTCTTCACCTTGTATGAAAAGGGCAAGTTGCGGCGTCGTGTCGAGCTAAACGAAGGCGAAATTTCGTTCGATGGTCGTCCGATTTCAGCTGAAGTTGGTCACCGCGTCGAGAATTTCGACGAAATGGAAGCAGACCGCATCTGGCAAACATATGGATTGCCCACTTTCGAGTATGAACCCGAAGTTGGGCCATTTGTGGCGGTTCACGTTCAGGCGTAAGTTCAAAATCCTAAGCTTTGAAGCCGAGCAATTTTCGCTCGGCTTTTTTATTTCTGAATGAAATCAAAGCTTTTCGGATTTTTGCGGTACTGAAAACAAAATCTGTAGGTGCGCCACTAAATATTTTTCGGTTTTGCGAATCGCAAGCGTTTGCGTCACGCCGTTGTGTTGCTTCTTGTAAAGATCAACACCTTCTGGAGCGAGCAAAAAACCTTCTTTTTCAAGGCCTTGTCGAAGTGCGGCTTCTTCGGAAAGTCGAAGTGTAA
>JAZUEA010000490.1:0-13276 GCA_045639945.1 Myxococcota bacterium | reverse complement strand
AGCCACCAGTCGTAAATCAGTTCGCCCACAAAAGAATTCGTCAAGAAATCGAACGTGTGCTCCGGCAGAGTGACCAAGAAAACCGAGCCAGCCGACAAAATCGTGCCGAAAATCATCATCTTGTAAGAGCTCACCTTCTTGGTCAGCGACGAAACAATGGGCACCAAGAAAACGATGATGACCGGGTTCAACACGCCGTAAATGCTGCCGATTTTCACGCCTTCACCCAAAACGCGCAGGCCGTACTTGGGGAACGTGTAGTGGAAGTGCAAGAACACCAAGCGCACGCCGATCAAAATCGCGAGCATGCCCAAGAAGACCCAGAACGCTTTCTGGCAGAACACGTCCTTCATGATCTTCACGGTTTCAAGGGCGGCTTTCTTAATCGGCGCAAAGAATGCATCCAGGCCGCTCTGACCTTCCGTGAGTTTGATGGGGTCGATCTCAATGCCGGTTTCCGTGCGCTTCACGCCTTCGCGCATGAACAAAATCAAGATCAGCGTCGGAATTGTGAGAATCAACGCAACAAAGAAGATGAACTGGTAGGTGTGCATGTTCACACCCAAGACCGACACTTCACCGTGATCGCCGAAGCGCTCGCGAATGAAGTCGAACAGCCAAGCGCCGAGCGCCCAACCCACGTTCATTAAGGTGTAGAACAGGCCGAATCCGAGAGCAGCGCCTTCTTTGGTGGTGAAGCGCTTAATGCCCACGGAAATCACCGGCGACATAATTGCAACGCCCACTGCCATCGGCACAAAGCCCAACATCGTGACCAACCAGAAGTTTCCGGTGAACGGCATTGAAATGCGCGCGAGCACCAGCGCCAGCGTGCCGATCAACAACGTGCGCTTAATGCCAATGGCGTCGACCACCGCACCCACCATCATGGTGATGATGGAGATCAAAACCGACCAGGTGCCGATGAAACTGCCGGCCTCCATGTCCGACAAGCCCACGATGGTGGAGAGGAAAAGCACAAAGGTGAGCTGCATCGCGCCGTACGCGGTGTACTCAATGATCTTGGCCAAGAAGAGGAAAATCAGCTCACGAGGGCTGCCGCGAAGGCCAAGCACGTAGTTGCGAATCGTGGCGATAAAGCCAAAAACCATCGCAGCTAAAGATATGTACACAATCACGCGAGCAAACGACGACTTGCATCGACCGTCTGTGCATTCCTGGCCGTCAGCGCATTGATAAGGCTGAGTCCAAACCGCGCATTTACCGCGCATTTTGCAGAGTCGAGCGCCGAGTTCGGTGCACTCACCGCTGCCCACTTCGCATTCGTTTGTGCAAGCAGCATCAGCGGCAGAGTTGTTGGCTTTTTCTGCAGCGCTGTCTGTACCAGAAGAGGGTTGTTCGGCGGCAATCTCGTTTTTAACGGGTTCCGCAGATGGCTCATCGACCGGTTCTTGAGCCCAACTCATACCCGGTAAAAGTAGTAGCCAAACTGCCCAGAAGTACATCCGCAGCGCGGTAGAAAAAGAGCGCATCGCTTTTCAGCCTCCTAAAGTTCGGCCCATTTTGGGCGGAACCAAAAAATAAAGTGGCCCCTATAACGAAACTTGCTCGCCACTGCTAGTTTTTCGCGAGTCTGTTACAAAAACACGAAATGACGACACGAGATCGCGTGATTCACCACGTGAGTTGTGGTAGTTGAGCGCCGCTTCTTTACTTCAAAGATCGGGAGGATCTTATGAGCACGAAGAAAGGCGTCGTTTTCGGCGACGAACTCACCCACCTTTTCCAGGTCGCTAAGGCCAACCACTTCGCCATGCCGGCTGTCAACGTCGTTGGCACCGACTCCCTCAACGCTACGCTCGAAACCGCGAAGCTCATGAACGCGCCGGTTATCGTGCAGTTGAGCCAGGGTGGCGCTGCTTTCTACGCTGGTCAGGGCGTTGCGGACACCAACTACCGCGCTTCCATCGCGGGCGCCGTCTCGGCAGCCAAGCACCTCGCCATGATGGCCGAGCTTTACGAAGTTCCGGTTGTTGTTCACACCGACCACGCCGCCAAGAAGCTCCTTCCCTGGGTGGACGGCATGTTGGACGCCAGCGAAGAGCACTTTGCCAAGACCGGCAAGCCCTTGTTCAGCTCCCACATGATCGACCTCTCCGCTGAACCGCTGCCCGAGAACATCGCGCTTTGCAAGGAGCGCCTTGCTCGTATGGACAAGATGGGCATGACCCTCGAAGTCGAATTGGGCGTGACCGGCGGCGAAGAAGACGGCGTTAACAATGAAGGCATCGACAGCGCGCGTCTTTACACGCAGCCCAAGGATGTCGCTTACGCCTACACCGAGCTTTCCAAGGTCAGCTCTCGCTTCACGATCGCGGCTGCGTTCGGCAACGTCCACGGCGTTTACAAGCCGGGCAACGTCGTTCTTCGCCCCATCATCCTCAAGAACTGCCAGGACTACATCCAGGAGAACTTGGGTACCGGCGCGAATCCCTGCAACTTCGTCTTCCACGGCGGCTCCGGCTCCACCACCGAAGAGATCCGCGAGGCGATCGGCTACGGCGTCGTCAAGATGAACATCGACACCGACCAGCAGTGGGCCTTCACGATCGGCACGCGTGACTACTTTGGCACCAAGGCCGACTACCTCAAGGCTCAGATCGGCAACCCCGAAGGCGAAGACAAGCCCAACAAGAAGTACTACGATCCTCGCAAGTGGCTCCGCGCCGGCGAGCTCACCTTTGTTGAGCGCTTGAAGAAGTCCTTCGAGGACCTCCAGAACGTCGACACGATCAAGTACATCTGATCTTTTCGAATCGTTCGAAATGAAAGCCGCTGTCCGATTGGATGGCGGCTTTTTTTATGCCCTGCGGTTGAACATAACCAAGGCTCCATTTTGAGCGGGTTCAATGTTCAAGATCAAACGGCCTCAAGAATCTGAATCAAGGTGATCATGTAGAACATTGAGTCGGTTCAAACTCAACCAGCTCAAATGTCATTGAACAATGGCTTGGTTCAAGTTGAAGCAGTGCCAATGCTCATTGCATTCGCTTGATTTCAGAGTGTTCGTGACAAAATGCTCACTGCATTTCTTCATTTCGTATCAAATCTTGTCCATTGTCTTCGAGCATGGTGAAAAATCGAACCTGAAACAGGTCAATGTTCTAGATCAAATGCTGTTTCAGGTTTGAGATCACAGAATGTTCAAGATCAAAAAGCGGTTTTCAGCTTGAGACAGCGCAATGTTCAAGATCAAGGTGATGGTTCACAGAAAAGAGCCCTTAATGCTCTTGGCATTGTGGTTAAAGCAAATCTGCTTCAAGCCAATGTTGACAGCAGTGGCGTCGATTTCAATCTGAGTAGGTCTGATGTTGAGGGGAAAAAGGCGAGAAGATAAAGAAATGAGGCTTTGCGGGATTAGAACTTGAGCGTAAAGCCGAACATGCTCTGTTCGTTGGTGATCGCAGCGGTCGGAATCAAGCGAGGCATGGAATTGCTGGCCGTTGACTCGATGTCTTTACGCAAACGCGTGTTGTGATCGCTGACCGTGCTGCCGGCCCAAATGGCACCAATGAGAGATGACACAACATAAGACGAGCCCAAGATGATCGCGCCGGTGAGCTTTCCGTCAAAATCGGCGCCCGTGATCTTCTTGTAGTAGTCACCAGTGGTCTTCCAGTACTTATCGCCCGTTTTTTCAATGGGATCGTAGTTCGAAGAGCGAGGATCGACCGCTTGGTTCGCACCCGGCGTAGCACCAATGGAGCACTCACCGTAACTCACCTTGCCATCGCGAACGTGGTAGCAGTGCTCGGATTTGCTGTCGTCAAATGCGCCCAGCAAATAAGCGGCACCCACCGCAGCGCCCACCACGAAAATGGTAAATGGCACAGCAGATTGCGCGGGCTTGTCGGCATAAAGCAAACCGTAACCACCACCAGGCAAAAGGCTTAAGCCAATTGCTGTGCCCATGGACCATGCATCTTTGTCGTATTCGATCTGCATCAACTCCAGAAGGGTTTCTTCGTGGAGCAGGTCGTTATCGTTGACATCACCCAGCGCTGCCGGCGGAGCGAACGAGGTTTGCGACATCGGCGTGGCGATCGAAAGTTGCGGCGCAATGCTGCCAAAGGCAAAAACGACAGGAGCAATCGAAGAAAGGAGACGCATGGCATCCTCGGGGTAGTGCAAGGGCCGCATAGTATCACCACAAACGCACTTTTCAACGCTCGCGTGCGATTCAACGCGGAGTTCTTGATCATTGACATGTTTACAAAGCGGTCTGTGCTTTACATGTGAATCGCTTCTAGATATCTTGCGCCGCTTTTATACAAGGGGATTGTGATGTTCTCGTTCTTTGGCGGCGATAAGAAGAAGCTGCAGGCTCAAGTCGAGGCACTGTCCAGTGAACTCGAAAAGGCGAAAGCAGAGCGCGCGGCCACTCAAAAGGCTGTCGAACGACTCGAAGCGGCGCAAAAAACTCGCGAGGCGGCTCTCAAAGAGGCGCGTGAAGGCCAGGAGCGTTTGGCGCACCAACTTTCGCGCATTGAAAAAGCCACGCACCGCGACACAACTCAGCGTGATCAGCTGAAAAAGCTGACCGGCGAGCTTGAAGAAACTCGCGCCAACTTGATGTCGGCCAAGCGCGAAATCGAACGCCTTCGTGCACAAACGGTTGCGCTTCAACGCGTTGAGCCGAAGCCTGAGCCAAAACCTGAACCCAAGCCCGAACCGGCTGCTGTCTCCGAAAACGAGTTGCAGCAAAAGTTGGCGCAGCAAGAAAAGGTTTGGCGCGCGAAGAATCGCGACTTGGAAGATCGCATTGACCGCCTGCAGGCTCAGCTTCAGGAAGCGCGCGATCAAAACAAGACGCTGAAAGAAGACGTTGTGTCTGCCAAGCGCGCGGTCGCCGACGCTGAAACGCGCACTCGCCGTGATTTGGCGAGCGCCGAAAATGTGCTTCGCGATCTTCGCCACAACTTGCGCGTGGAACAGAACGCCTACCGAATTTTGCAGCTTCAGTACGAAGCGCAGATCGACGCACAGCGCGGCTTGGACCAGTTGCGCGACGCCGCTCGCAAGACGTTGCAGGACGCACACTCGGAAGCAAAAGCGATCGTGACCGCTGCCGAAGAAAAGGCCAAAGCGATTGCGCCGGCTGCCGCTGAAGAAATTGTGAATGCAGTGAAAGACGCCGCGGAAAAGGCCGAAGCACAGGAAAATGCTGAAGTTTTGGCTGAATCCAGCGCTTTGACCAACGACAACGTCGCTGAAACCGCTGAAACCGCCGAAACTGCAACTGCAGAAAACTCCGAATCATCTGAAACCGCTGCAGCCGCCGAAACTGCGACTGAAGCGAAATCCGAAACTGAGGCTCCGTAAGTGCGCTTTTTTCCTCTGCTTTGCTCTTCGGCGGCTTTGCTTTTTGCTGCAAACGCCAACGCCCAAATTGCGGGTGAACCTCGTGCAGACGGCATGGCCGGCGCTTCTCGTGCCGATCCGCTGGCGAACAGCGCCATGGTCTCGAACCCAGCTGGTTTGAGCCGCGGTCGCTTGTACGCCGCCGAAGTTCAGTTCAGCCGCACGGGAGTGGGCGATCGCAACGCTGCTGCCGCGAGCATTGTGGATTCGAAAACGCAGCCCAACTTGGCAGTGGGCATCAGCTACAGCTACGAGTGGGCCGACAGCGACGCTGAAGACGAAGTTTCCGGCCACGATGCGCGGTTGGAATTCGCGCACCAAATGATGAACGGCAACCTGAACATCGGCTTCGGCTTGCGTTACGTGAATTTCAAGCGTGACATCCAAGACGATTTCGACGGTTTTACGCTGTCTTTGGGCTTGCACGGTTCGCTCACCGAAAACTTCGCCATCGCATTGATGGGTGAAAACATCATTCCGGTGGACGAAATTGCGCTGCCTCGTCGCGCGGGTGGTGGCCTTGCGTTTACGAGCGGCACGTTCACACTCGAAGGCGATGTGCTGGCCGATTTTGATTCCGCCGATTCAACGAAGCCGGTTTTTGCGGTTTCGATGGAAGCGCTTTTGGGTCAAATGGTGCCGATTCGCGTGGGTTACGAGCGCAACAACGCGACTGAAACCGATATCATCGCTGCTGGCTTGGGATTTTTGAGCATCGAATCAGGTCGAACGAGCGGCACACAAGTGAACGTGTCGTACAAACAAGACCTTTCGGACTCGAAAAATTACTTCTTCAGCGCCGGCCTGATTTTCTACCTTTGATCCCACCTAAACTCGGTCTTTGCGGTTGCGGTCATTTTGGTCGCTGCCACGCGCAAAAACTCTCGCGCTTGCAAGGCTCCGAATTCTTTGGCCTTTACGACACCAACCTTGAGCGTGCGCAAGCGCTGTCGCAGCTGACCGGCGCGCCTGTTGTGGATTGGTTTGAACTTTTGGCGCAGTGCGACGCGATTGTGATCGCCACGCCGGCGGCCACGCACTTTGAGCTTGCTTCCCAAGCGCTTTCGGCAGGCTGCAGTGTTTTGGTCGAAAAACCTTTCACAACAGCACTTTGCGACGCGGAATCGCTCTGTGCACTTGCGAAATCTGAAGATCAAATTTTGCAAGTGGGTCACATTGAGCGATTCAATCCAGCGGTTTTGGCGTTACGCGAATCTTGTAAGTTTCCAGAATTCTTGAAGTTTCGAAGAATTACGCAGCAGCCTGCGCAAAAACCAGAGTTGAACGTGGTGCTCGACTTGATGATCCACGATCTCGATTTGGCGTGCTGGCTTTGCGATTCGGAATTGACGATCGAAGACGTGGCGCTCGAAGGCGATCACCCAAATGAAAATCGCGCAGTGGTGGAACTTCGCTCACGTCGCGGCGCCACAATTTCCATTGTGGCAGCGAGAGATGCGCTCAAACCGGAGCGTTCGATTACCGCGATGAATGGCGCTTTTCATCACGCAAATCTGCTCGACCAAACGCTCGACGGCAAAAAATTCGCAGGCGATGCGCTTGAAGCTGAGCTTGCGTCGTTTGTGCACGCAGTCCAAACGCGAACGCCGCCCAAAGTCAGCGCGGAATCCGCCAAGCAAGCACTTTCACTCGCGCTTCAAATTTTGGGTTAATTCCCTACTCTTCGGTTTTCATTTCGAAAATTGCTGCGCACAAAAGAAACTCGCACTTACACCTACATTGGAGCACACTAGCGACACGGAGTCGCAGTGGCCTTCAACTCACTTTCATACATCGCGTTTTTGCTCGCGGTTTTCGCGCTTTATTGGGCGCTTGTGCGCTACGCCAAACTCGCGCTTGGCCTGCTTTTGCTTGCAAGTTTGGTGTTTTACGCATCTTGGCGTCGCGAATACGTGCTGCTCATGGTCGGCACGGCTGCGGTTGATTACTTTGCGTCGGCGCTGATTTCTCGCACGGAATCACCACGAATCAGAAAATCGCTGCTCATTGTGTCGCTCGTCTACGACTTGGGAATTCTCTGTATTTTCAAATACTTTGACTTTCTCATCAGTCAAGTCGATGCACTTGCAACCTGGTTTGGCGCGCGCGACGCACTCACATTTGGCGGCACTTACCTCGGTGAAGTGGATTTGGGCCTGCTCTTACCGGTGGGCATCTCGTTTTTCACTTTCCAATCAATGAGTTACACGATTGACGTGTACCGCGGCCAACTGCAGCCGATTCAAGGATTTTGGCGTTACCTGCTTTACGTGAGCTTCTTTCCGCAATTGGTCGCTGGTCCCATCGTGCGCGCGCGCGATTTTTTGCCGCAGCTTTTTTCACGACCACGACTCACGAATGAAATGGGAGGGCAAGCAATTTGCCTGATCGCACTTGGCCTTTTCAAAAAAGTCGCCATCGCCGATCCGCTTGCGCTCAACTTGGTGGACCGTGTGTTTTCAATGCCCACCGGTTATTCAAGTTTTGAAGTATTAATGGGCGTTTACGGCTACGCGCTGCAGATTTACTGCGATTTCAGCGGCTACAGCGACATTGCGATTGGCTCGGCTCTTTTGCTCGGTTTCAAATTTCCAGAAAACTTCAGAGCGCCGTACTTAGCGAGAAATCTTCAAGATTTTTGGCGACGCTGGCACATTTCGCTGTCGTCATGGTTGCGCGATTACCTCTACATTTCACTGGGCGGCAATCGACACGGCTCGTGGAAAACCTACCGAAATCTGTGCCTCACAATGTTATTGGGCGGTCTTTGGCACGGCGCAGGCTGGAATTTTGTGATTTGGGGTGGCCTACACGGCGTGGGACAAGCCATCACTCGCGCAATTTCTAAGGGCCGAAACGGCGCGGCGCTTTTCACCGGAAAATCTGTCGCAATGCAGCGCGCTCTGCATGTTGTCGCCGTTTTGTGCACGTTTCATTTTGTGTGCTTCACGTGGATTTTCTTTCGCTCCAACGACTTAAGTGAAGTTGGCGCGGTGCTCTCCACAATCGTTGATGGCTCTTTTAGAACCGATAACTTGCCAATTTCATTGGTGTTCACGCTTTTAGCCGGCGCAACGCTGCAATTTGTTCCACGCAGTTTGGGCCAAAAAATCATGAATGGATTTGGTCGCCTGCCCAGTTTGGCACAAGCGGCGTTTGTGGTGGCGTTCGGCCTCGCGCTTCAGCAACTCGCACAAAGCGGCGAAGTACCGTTCATCTATTTTCAGTTTTAACGATGGCAGATTCGCAACACACCGAAAACCAAGCGAAATCGAGCGTGCTCTTCTCCAAAACGGCGCGAACGATTTTTTTTGCGCTCGTGCTCGCGGTGTTGCTCGATCGCTTTACGCCGTTCGAATCGCTCCATTTTTTGCCCGACGATTTGAGTTCGCTCGTGCCGGCGGCGTTTTTGCCTCAATCTGAGCTGGAAAAAGAAATCGCGCCCATCGACGAATCCGCGCTGCTCGCAATGGAAACGGTAAAGCTCGAGCAACCCGTTGAAATTGCGACGAATTCTGTCACTCCAGCAAAAATTGAGGAAATCGCAGCAAGAGCGCCAGAAGTTGAAGCGCCTGTTTTTGAGTTTCATCCAGATCAGCTGCCAGAACCGCCGCAGCCGCAAATTCTCGAAAATGGCATGACGTGGATGCCGATCGAGGATCCGATGAACGCGATGCATCGGTTTTATGCAGCGCTCGCCAACACCGAGGCAGCTCGTGCGCGTGGTGAAACCGACAATCGACTCGCGCAAACGCACATCGTGCACTATGGCGACTCACTTTTGGCGTCGGATTACGTAACCAGCACGCTGCGCCGACTTTTGCAAACTCGCTTTGGAGATGCAGGCCACGGCTTTATTTTGGCCGGCAAACCCGCACCGTGGTACCGCCACGAACAATTGGGTCTCTACACGTCGGAAGGCTGGAACATTTACCGATTGACCAGCAATCACATCGCCGACGGTTGGTACGGCTTGGGCGGCGCAACGTTCAAAACCTCAAACCCGGGCGAAACGATTCGCATCAAACCCACCGGCGACGATTTGGGCCAGTCTGTTCAACGCTTCCAGGTTTTCTACACGGCGCAACCCCAAGGCGGAAAATTCGAAATGTCCGTGGATAAGCGCAGTGTGGAAGTTTCTACACGACTTTCTAAAAAAGCCAGTCGAATCGCGGAGATACAAGTCGAAGATGGCGCACACGAACTGCGCGTTAAAACGCTCGGTGCAGGAGAAGTGCGACTTTTTGGCGTCGCACTCGAACGCAACACGCCTGGCGTGGTTTACGACTCGCTCGGCATGGACGGCGCGCGTGCCAAGCATCTCAAAAACATGAACGCCGAGCACTGGCACGACCAAATTCGCCTGCGCGAACCGGACATCATCATCCTTCAGTACGGCACAAACGAGAGTCAATTCGAGAACTTAGACAACGATCTCTATCAAGCGAATTTGGCACAAACCGTCGGTCACCTGCGACAAGCGTTGCCTGGCGTGTCGTGCTTGCTTGTGGGTCCCATGGATCGAGCACAGTCGAAAAACGGGAAGCTGGTCACGCGCGAATCAATTAAGCCGATCATTGAGGCGCAACGCCGCATCGCACTTCAACAAGGTTGCGCGTTTTGGAACACGTTTGAAGCGATGGGCGGCGAAGGTTCCATGGCCAACTGGTACCGCCAAGGTTTAGGCGGCGGAGACCTCACCCACCCCACTCGCAAAGGCGCCGATCACATTGGTCAAATGCTTTTCTTGGCGCTTTTGCAAGGCTACGCACGTCGATAATCTTTAATAATTTTCAACAATTAGAGATTTAGAAGTTCGACCGCCGGCACAAAACTGTCGTTGAGCGACAAGCCGGTTCTAAAAGTGGCGAGCGTATCCATCTGCGTCGGATCGCGATTTACGATGAGCAACTTTGCGCCGTTTTGTCGTGCTTGGTACGGAATTTGCGCGGCCGGATAAACGGTAAGGCTCGATCCCAAAACGATGCAAAGATCGCATTCGCGAGACCATTTATCGGCTTCAGTCAAAATGCAGCCGTCCAGCGGATCGCCAAAAACCACAACTTCAGGCCGAAGGGGGCCGCCACAAGTGCACATGGGCGGCTTTCGCGTTTGCTTCAAAATTTTGAGCACTTCTTGCGCGGAAATGCGTTCGTCGCAGTCTTCGCAGTAACAGCGCTCCATATTTCCGTGTAATTCTCGAACATTACACGAACCAGCGGCTTGATGCAGACCATCGATGTTTTGAGTCAAAAGCCCCAAAACCTTGCCGGCGCGCTCCAATGTGGCACACGCTAAATGCGTCGGATCAGGCTGCGGATTGCCACACGATTCGTAAAGCGCGCGCCAGGTTTCCCAAAAACTCATCTTTTCGCGCGGCGAGCCGTAAAGCGAATCCGTGGAAAGACTTTGTGGATCCATGCGCGACCAAATCCCGCCGGGACTTCGAAAATCGGGAATACCCGCATCAACGCTCACGCCCGCACCAGTGAAGAGGAGGATTTTTTTGGCCTCACGAAGCAGCTCAGCGATGCGCTCAATTGTTTCGTTTTTCCCAATCATTTCGAAGAGTTCTCCGTTTTAGCGTTCTTTTTGGAGCGACCGAGCGCCCAACCACAGCGGTAAATGATGCGAAACCACGGTGACCGCCACGCCCAAAAGGAACGCCACGATACGCCACCTCGATAACTCAAGGGAGAGCAATTCGTTTTCGCTTAAAATCCAATTAGTTAGCACACGCATCAACGGCCACGACAAAAACGAAATCAGCGCCACCACAAACCAACCAAGCAGCATAAACAGCACAGCGCCAAACGAAGTTGCGATCTTGGCCGGATTTGGATCGTCAAATCGAGCATCCAACGCACCCATTCCCACGGCCATGCCGCTGAGCGCGTACACGCACATCAACGTGAGCACGCCGGAAAGCAAAACCGTTGGCCAAAGCATGTGGATCATCAAGTTTCCCGCGACGTTTATGCCCACACCACCAAGCGCAAGTGGCCAAAATCCAAAGTGAATTTTGGCATTCATCAACGATTTCATGGTGATTGGCGCTGCTTGAAGTTGCCAAAATGCGCGACCTTCAAGGCTGATGGTGGGATACAAAAATCGCGCAGCAAGCGTGGTCGCAACCAACGTTCCAAGCACCAAATTCACAATGAGAATGCCGTTTTTAGTGAGCAATCCCGTTGTTTGAAGCGTTCGGAAGTACTTGAAATTAAAAACATAAACAACGAACAGTGCGCAAACCATCAGCAGCTGCGACCACTGTCCAGGGCTTCTGAAAAAAATCTTTAAATCACGAACCATGATCGCGCGAACAATCGATTGCGCAGGATCTTTTGAAGAAGCCAATACGCGTTCTGGACAGATCTGAACTTCGCGATTTTGTTCATGATTTTCGAGAATCTCGTTTTTCCGAACCTGACCTTCTTGAGAAAGCGAATAGCTTTTGCGCCACGTTAAAATCGCAAACGCTCGACCAAGCACGACCAAAATCGCTGAACTCACGCACAACAAACTCGCGTAACCCAACGCAGTTCCGAAATTTCCGGCGCGAGATTCGATGAGCGCGGCCAAAAGCCAAGCTGGCGGATGAACCGGCACACTGGGCGATTTAAGCTCTTTGATGAGCGCCACAACCGTTTCGAAACCTTCGGGATTTAAAAGCTTTTCAGGTTCCGAAAATCGAATCGCCACGTAGAGCAGCGCGCCGCCCACAATCGAGAGCAATAAAAAAACCTCGCGCATTCGACGCGCAGGCAACACGCGTGAAAACGCCATGGTCACAAACGATCCAAGCACTGTGCAGAAAATCGTGAGCGGCACAAACAGCGCCACCATCAGCAAATACCACCACCACGAAACCTGCAAAACCGGCCCAACGCCAGCGAGAAACGGCAGCGCAAACGCCACCATCATCCACGCCGACTGCGACCACGTATGCGCCAATCGCGACAAATACAACTTGCCAGGTTCAACCGGCGCCACCATCAACAGCGCCAAATCGTCGGAAATGAAAAACGAGGAAAACGCCGTAAGAACAGAGGAAAACGTGAGCAGAGCGCTAAAAAATACGAGCAGCAGCGAAAGCGTGCGCTCGATCAAAAGCTCCGCCAGCGTTTCAACCTGCAAAAACTTGGAGAACAACCACTCCGAGCCGCGGAAGCTGAGCCACATAAAAACCAGCGCCACAGCCAAAAGGCTGAAAAAACGCCAGCGTCGACCGCCACTACGGAGAAGATGCGAAAATTCGAGAGCGGAAGGAGAAAGGAGAGAAAAAAGCTTTGTCACAGTGAGATTTCAGTGACGGCGAGGCGCTTTGCCATCACGGCGCGGACCACGCGATTCTCGGCGTTCACCGCCTTCACGCGAACCATCATCACGGCGCGAACGGCTGCTGTGGCGATCTCCACCACGCGATTCTCGGCGTTCACCACCTTCGCGCGGACCATGAGCTTCACGGCGCGGACCACGGTGATCGCCGTCACGACGCGGACGATCTTCGCGACCGGATTCACGGCGCGCACCATGATGTTCGTCGCGCTGCTCACGATGCTCTGCCGGCGCAATGCGCGGCACAGAGCGATCGCGCGGCTGATCCAACGGTTCCATTTCGAGCGGCCAAGCGTTTTTGCGCTCAATCGCTTCACAAAGTTCGGGCTGCATTTCGATGTCGCCGTCCAAAACCGTCACGGCGCGACCGAGCATCTTGGGATCACCACTGCCGGCGATGCGAACCGCATTCAAACGCTCCGCGGCGCTGTCTGCCATAGCGTCCCATTGCGCTTTGCCGCGGCCCACGCGAACGATGAGTGCGCTCAAGTTTTTGACGTTATAAATGCGATCGCCAAAAACATTTCCTAAATCGCGGCAGTACGGATGGTTCGCG
>JAZUEA010000489.1:0-3499 GCA_045639945.1 Myxococcota bacterium | reverse complement strand
GTTCAAGTTTGGTGGCTACGGAAGGTGCCAAGAAACCCAAAATGCCAAAGCGCTCTAAATTGTGAAAATCGGGCTTGATGGGCGGGCAGAATGCGCCGGCGACTTGGCGACCGTTTTTCAGCATGTCGAAGCGGAACATGTTGAAGCGCCAGGTTGCGTCGTGCGCGATAGGCAGCTGAGCGCCTGGCACTTGGTCGAACGGAATGCGCATTTCGACGGTGTATTTTTCGTCGCGGTCGTCGCGCTGGTTGAGTGTGCCGGTGACGTCTACAGCTGTTTCGAAACCTTTCATGTTCCAGGCGCGAGCGGTTTCTAAGTCGCTGCGGTATCGAGCAAATCGAGCATCAAACACGACGTTGGCGGGTGTGACTTGAAGTTCCAAGTAGTCTTTCTTGTCGCCGTCGGCGTCAATGAAAAGCTCAATGACTTCCTGTTCCCATGTGTTGGCGTCGCGCTCGGTGAAGGTTGACCAGATGTCGTCGTCCACTGCAACCACTGCCACGTATAACGCCTCGGAATCCCAAGCAAAACGGGCACGAGTGTCGGGGGATTCGCGGCCGGAACCGTTCGGCGCAGTGAAAGCGTGAGTTGGGCGAGCGCGCTGCCAGATTGGTTCGTCTAACTTGCCGTCAATGATGACTTTTTCGTCATCGTGCATGCGAATGGCTGTTGCGGTTTTTAGCTCGAGCTCTTGGGCGCTTTTACCTTTTTTGCCTTTAATGGTGAGCTCGGGACCAATAATGCGGCCTTCACTGTCAATTTTTCCTTGCTCTGCCTTGACTTGCATGCGGTGGCTGCCTTTGAAGAACCCCATGTAAAGCGTGGCATCGCCCAGTGTGAAATCGTCGCGAACCGTGAAAGTTTGCACGTCTTTTACGATTTCGCCGACGGCAAGCTGACGAATCGGCATTAAGCCATCAATGGGATGATGATCCAGATTTTGCCAAGCACTGCTGTCACCCTTTTGACCCTGAAAATGCACAAACATCATCGGATCGCCTTCAATGGGCTTAAGCGCTTGTAAGTACCAAGTCACTGTAACTTTTTCGCCGGGCGCTGCGACTTTTTTATTAAGGTCGTAACCCAAGACTTTGATTTGATCTTCGATGACGGCGTTCAGCGTAACTTCAGGCGTGACAGCGTCTTTCGTTTTGTGGGCTTCCACTTTTTTGCGCTGACCGGCGCTTAAGCTGGGTGAGTCGTATTCTTGGCAAGATGTGGCGGCAAAACCGCAGAGAAGGGAACAAAGCAAAAAAAGTCGATTCATGGTGCGCTCTCAAAAATTTGCTGCAAAGCTTATCACGCTTGCTTTGTGCTGAGACGAAGTTCTTTTAAGAGAATCGCATTTCGGACTGGCTCTTAAAATCTGACAATGTAAACATGCGCGCACCTTTAAGGAGGATTTATGTCCGAAAGTTCTGAAAATCCTGTTCAATCATTGGAGCAAATTCTGAGTGCTCCACCGCCGACGGTTGAAGCGGAACAGCCAGCAGAAACGCCAAAAGCTTCCGAAAAAACAAAAGAAAACGGAATGTTCTCGTTTTTAAGTGAAGCGCTTAAAAAATTTGGTCCGCGCGAATCTGCCACGCCTAACGAGTTGGCGCTTGGCGAGCACATGAAAGCATCGCTGGCAAAATCGTGCGATCGCGTGGAAGGAGAAAGCTTTTTCTGCCATCCCAAGGCGTTTTTGAGCGCGATTCGCTTAATGGTGCCAGCGTATGCATTGGCACTGCTTTTTTATTGGTGGAACTTAAACTTGCTGTCGTTTTTGATCATGGCAGCAGCAGTTGCGGTGTTCGTGATTGAATTTGTGATGTACCGCGAGCTGCACTTTTTTGAGATGCTGTCACCCGCTGGGGAAAGTGTGAATGTTTACGGCGTGTTAAAGCCCAGCGGAGAAGTCAAGCGCCGCGTCATCGTGAGCGGCCACTTGGATTCTGCCTATGAATGCAACATTTGGTATCGCTACAAAAAGTTTTCGGTACCGATTATGGCGATTGCAGCATTTGCCGTGGTTTGGCTGACGCTCATGAGCTTTATGCGTTCGATTGCCTGGTGTTTTGACAAACACTATTCCGGATTTTTCACTTTTGGTTTCACTGTCTCGTTGATTGGTTACTTTGCGGTGGCGCTGTTTAGCTTTTTCCACACTGATGTGCCGGTTCCGGGTGCCATGGACAATTTGGCGGGCTGTGCTGTCGTTAACGGCTTGGCCGAAACGTTCGCGAAAGAACGCGCCGAAGGCAAAGGCTTGGAGCACACTGAAATTTTGTTCGCTGCGCTTGGCAGTGAAGAAGCTGGTCTTCGCGGTTCTCGCCGTTTTGTTGAAGTTCACCAACGCGATTGGGGCTCACACACGCATGCCATTGTGTTGGATGGCATTTGTGATGAATCGCAACTCGTTGTGGTTCCTAACGAAATCCAATTGAACGCGAAGCACGACGCCGGTTTAGTGGCGCTCGCTGAACAAAGTGCGAGCAAGTGCGATCTTAAATTGCGCCGCATGCCGCTTTTGATTGGTGCCACGGATGCTGCCAGTTTTACCAAAGCTGGTGTTTCGGCCGTTACGATTTGTGCTTGTGATATCGCGCACTTGCCTGAAAACTATCACACTCGTTTGGACACGTTGGATCGCGTTCACCCTGAATCTTTGGATGCGACGCACGACTTGGTCCACGCCATGATTCACACGCTCGACGACCAAACGCGCGCTTGCTGATTCCTGCCTCTTTTTCTCTCCAGACTCACTTTCATCATTTTTTAAAGATTTCTAGCAAAGCGCTTTTAGACTGATGCGTTTATGCATATGCTACCCAAACACTGTTTTGGAGAGCATCATGCGTACTCGTTTTCTTTGCGCCTGTGGCGTCGTTGCTGCCCTTGGAATCGGTGAAAGCTTTGCGGAAACCAGCGTTGAATCCGCAAGTTTCGATTTGACTGCTGAAAATGCATCTGAAAACAAAGATGTGTTAACCAATGGAATCGTTTTGCAAAACGGGAACTTCTCGGCACGTCTTCGTTCTCAGTTCAATCTTTGGGGCGGTTACGTTCAGGACGATGCGTTGCTCGTGAACGGCGACAAAATGCAGGAACCTGGTTTCCGTTTGCGTCGTGCGCGCTTGGCTCTCGAAGGTCAGCTCATTAAGACCGTGGAATATCAAATCATGGCGGACCTTTACGACCAAGAGCATGGTGGAGCGCCGCTTTACTACGCTTGGTTGTCATGGTCTCCGCTCAAACAGCTCGAACTCAAAGCTGGTTTGCAGAATGTCCCGTTTTCTATGGGAAATACGATTTCGTCCAGCAAGTTGGCACACTTGGATCGCGCTGTGGGCGTGCACGCCATGGCACCGGATACCGGGGCTGGGTTGACGATTCGCTCCAAATTCTGTGATTACGCAAGCGTAACTGCTGGTGTTTTCAACGGATTCCAGCGTTCCTCTTACTTCCAAGAAGGCTACACCAACGTGGGTGGTAGCAAGGGGAATCGCTTCGAGCG
>JAZUEA010000488.1:0-1519 GCA_045639945.1 Myxococcota bacterium | reverse complement strand
CCGTTGCGGCCATGCCGATACCGGACACGGTGACCATCGCCATGTCCCAGCATATCGGCGCGCCGTGCACGCCCACGGTCAAGCCGGGCGATTTGGTCAAACTCGACGTCAAACTCAACGGCGACAACGTCGACGCTCTTTCCATCATTGTTCACCGCGATCATGCTGTTCAGCGTGGCCGAGTTTTGTGCGAGCGACTTCGCAAAGTCATTGCGCGTCAACAATACGACGTGGCCATTCAAGCCGCGATCGGTGCGCGTATCATCTCGCGAGAAACCGTAAAAGCTGTGCGAAAGGATGTAACCGCCAAGTGCTACGGCGGCGATATCTCTCGTAAGCACAAGCTTTTGGAAAAGCAAAAAGCCGGTAAGAAGCGCATGAAGCAAGTTGGTACCGTTGAATTGCCGCAAGAAGCCTTCTTGGCCGTGCTCAGGGCTGACTGATGAGCAACTTTTTTCGCAACCGAAAGCTCAAAAAACTTGCTGAGCCCGTACTAAAAACCGCAAAAAAGCTTTTAAAAAAGCACGGTTCCAAGCTTACGCCGGAAGCTCTTGCTGAAATTACAACGGCGAAAGAAGCACTCGAAAAGTCGCTGTTTGAAAAGAATTTCGACCAAGTCGAAGCTCAAACAGACACGCTGGACAATTTGCTCGATCGCTATTTGGGTTCGGTCCGCAAAAGTGCGGCGCGTGAATCTTTTGAATCGATCGTCATCGCAATTGCTGCAGCGCTTTTCATTCGCGCGTTTTTCATTGAGGCGTTCACGATTCCGTCTGGCTCAATGATTCCAACGCTTGCGGTGGGCGACTTTTTGTTCGTGAACAAGCTTTCGTACGGTCTGCGATTGCCGTTCACCAACTACATGGCCGCGAACTGGAGTGATCCACAACGCGGAGATGTCGTGGTTTTTGTGTATCCATGCGAACCATCGGTGGATTACATCAAGCGCGTCATTGGTGTGCCAGGCGATGAAATCCGCGCCGATGAATACGGTTACGTCGAGGTAAACGGCATTCCCGTTCAAGAAACCTCTAACGGTGTATTCACAAAATACAGCGAATTTTCTGGAAATGACGCTCAGCCGCAGATTTGCAAGAGCAACACTTTCTCGGAATACACCGTCTCTTTACCACCCACAAATTTCGAGATTTTGCGCTGCTCAGACGTGCAACCTCTTGAAAAAACGCCCACACACGCTCGCAAGTGGCAAGTTGAGCCCTTCAATATTTGTCCGCCGCGTGCACTTCCAAATGGCCAGATTCACTGGAAAATTCCAGAAGGCCATGTGTTCGTCATGGGCGACAATCGTCAAAACTCTCAGGATTCGCGCTACTGGGGTCTCGTTCCGTACGGCATGATCAAAGGCAAGGCGATGTTCCGTTGGCTGAGTTGGGATAGTGCCGCACCTTGGAGCGAATTTTGGAATAAAATCAGGTGGAAACGCATTTTCACAGGCATTCACCCTGGCCAAGAATAAGGCGATTGCTTGGAGTTAAAATGAAGTCGGAGGCCAAGCGGT
>JAZUEA010000487.1:0-4813 GCA_045639945.1 Myxococcota bacterium | reverse complement strand
ATGACTTTTATGATGAAGAAATGGCCGAAGAAGATTCTATACCATTAGAATTCGAAGAAGACAAAATTATATGCCGTCATTACAACTTTACTAAAAGTAATTACCTTCTTATAAAAATAAGCTGCTCAAATTCTAATATTTCTTGAATTTGCAAATCTGTTGCATATTATCCCGCCAGTATTTGCAAAAGGATTACATCTTGTTACTTCGCAGTCTTTCATCTCTCACCGCGATTGCCCTCGCTTCATTAATTTCTTTCAATGCTTGGGCTCTTGCGGACGAATCAACTCAAAAAGACTCCGAGGAATTTACTTCCAATCAAGATTTAGTCGAAGAAGACTCTGAGGAAGGGACAATTACCATCATTGGGCAGCGTCCACCGATTGCGAGCACAGTTGGTGTAATCACTGAAAAAGATATTAAAGAAACTGCCTCAGTCACGGTGACAGATGCCGTCAACTTGATGCCTGGCGTCGAAGTTAATAGTGGTCCAAAAGAAGGCGATTCGATTCAAGTACGCGGCTTAGAGCGTCATGCGCTCAAAATGCTTATTGATGGTATTCCTATTAACGAAGTTTATAGCGGCGCTTATGACTTTGGCTCTCTTCTGGCGACAGGATTGGATAAAATTGAGGTAGATCGCGGCATCACGTCGGTTCTACACGGTCCAAGTAGCATAAGTGTCGTTTCCTTAAAGACGAAAGAGCCTGTAAAACCGCTTGAAGTCCAAGCTGAAATCATTGGCGGTAATTTATATAAGGGCCAATTCCTTGATTTGGGCATCAATGGTCATCTAGGCTCCAAACTCTTCCTTGGTCGCTTTGGCAATCTTAAGTTAAGTGTCGACGCTGCATATATGAACTCTGATGGTTGGCGACTACCAAAGAGCTGGAAAGAAAATCAATACAATCAAAGTTATCACGAAGATGGTGGACTTCGTCAGGCAAGTGACTCAGAAAGATTCGCTGGTCATGGCAAGGTAACGTGGTCTCTTCGTCCTGGTACTGAATTTTCATTTCACATCCATCACTTCATGCAAGATCGAGGCGTTCCAACCTTAGAGTCTCAGAACTACGCACGACATTGGCGCTTTAGTGACTACAATTCCACAATGTATGCCATCCAAGCGAAATATCGACCGCTCAATTACACGGAACCTTGGGGATTTGCAGGCATTCAGACTCAAGTTTCTCTGTTAAATCACACTGATCAAATTGATGATTACCAGGACGACAAGTTTTCTCAGCTTACGCAGAACACGCTCGCCTGGTTTGTCTCGTCGCAATATGAAAATAAAACGATAAATGCCACGGTGACGCCGTCTTTTAACCTGGCTGACAATAATAAATTAGAGCTGACCTTGCGCTATCAGCGAGATACGAACAAGCAGCGCGATATTCCGGTAAAAAAAGACTATATTAATACCAAATATGACCCTTGGACTATTTACGGAAGCGATCAGTTTACAGTAGCAGCCGAAGACACTTTATCGATTAAAAAAAATCTGCGTATTGTGGGTGGATTCGGTTGGACTGGACAGCAATTAACAAAAGAAGAGCACAGAAATAAAGATTTCAAGACAGACGACTCTATTATTCATGCTTATGACTTTCGTTTATTGAGCGAATATACTTTTTCAGACTTTGGACGCGCTTACTTAGGCTTTGCACACAAAACAAGAATGCCGGATTTGAAGGAACTCTACTCAAATGCGGTCGGTGGAAACCCAGACTTACAGCCTGAAAAGGTATTTCAGTATGAAATAGGCCTTAACGTCTCTAATCCAAAAGGTATTAAGAAAGGCTTAATCGATTTAGTCGAGCTGCGACTCTTTTATAACGCCCACGAAGACATGATTGAAAAGTACTCGGTTACCTACGAAAACGTAGGAAAGGCAACCACCGCAGGCGTAGAGCTCTCATATCGCAACATCATTGAAAAAGTCTTCACCACTACACTGTCCGTAACTTATTTGTACGCTCAGGACGAAGAACATGACCGTCCATTAGACTACAGATCGCCTTGGACCCTAGCTGCAGACGTCAGATATAATGCACCGTTTAACATTGACCTTTCCTTGCAAGGTATTTGGCGTTCAGGACAAGAAGGCTTCTACAACCAAGACGGCACATTAATTAAAGAAGAGCTGGACGACTATTTCTTACTCTCAGCTTCAGCTCGCTGGTACATGCCGACAATTCCCATGTACCTGTCTTTGCGCGGTCAAAACCTTTTAGACGTTAATTATCAGCGCGGTGGATATGCACCAAACCCAGGCCGCTCAGTCTTAGCAGGCCTCGGAATTAAATATTAAGGAGCGGAGCTTACCATGAAGACACTTAAGAGCATTTCTTTCATCTGTGTCCTGTTCACATTTGCGGCATGCAACGACGACGACGACAAAGACCAGGCAACTGATGCCGGCGTAAATCTTCCTAACAGCCAAGACTGCGCCACGGACAAATGTGCAAACTTCGAATTCGACACACTGACATTTAAAATCAGTGGCGGCGATCTAAGTAGCGTGTCCGTCAATGGTAAACCGCTTGAAAAACTCAACGGCGGCCAAAAACAAGGCGAAACCTACGTAGTTGTTGAACGCGAAGGCGTCCGTTTCTCTCATATCTTCGCCGATATGGGTTCATTTTCCGATGAGCTCCGTGTAAACGCGATTGGTCGTGACAACTACGACTCACTCCGCACCAAGCTCGGTGGCGATATTACGAAGCTCCCGACCGTGAAGGAGATGAGCGAAAATGGCTATGTGTACGTTTGCGACCCAGGCAGTAAAGATCCGCTGAACCCATTCATGGCCAATCGCTCGTTGTGCATCGACTACGACTATGCATCGAACGAAGATGTGCCAGAATACTTAGGCGGCAGCCTTTCTTCGGTGGGTCAACTTCGTTGGAAGATGGTCGAAACCATTGAAGAAGCTCATCATTTGGAAGAGCTCGGACTCGACGAGCCTGTTTACGGCGTCATCGAGATTGATCCCAAGATTGAAGAGCCTACAAAGTAATATTTCGCGACGAATACGTAGCATTGAAAAGCAAATAAGCCCTTCACCTACTTTTAGATGAGGGGCTTTTTCATTTTTACGCACATTTTTGGAATGAGACTTTTTCCTTACGCCGCGCTTTTCATTTGAAAGAAGTGCGCGTAAAGTCCGCGACTTCTTTGCGGAGTTTATTTTATGCGTCTTACCGCTCTCGTTTGCTCGCTGTTGGCGACGCCGTTCTTTGCACAAGCTTTACCGATCTTTGAAACGCCCACAGAAGAGCGTCCGATGGTGGCGTTTTGGTGGATCTTGGCCGTCACCGTGCTTTCCTTCCTGATCTGCGCGATTCAAATTCATCGCTACAAAGCGAAGAACGCAAAGAAGTAAAGCAACTCACCGCTGTATTTTGAGCTCACTACTCGGTGAGACTCACAAAAATCGGCGCATGATCAGAAGGTCTCTCCCATCCACGCGTTTCGCGAATAATTCCAGCGTCAGAAATCGAAGACTTAATCGCAGGCGACGCCAAGCAAAAGTCGATGCGCAATCCACGATCGCTCTCATAACTTGAGCGACGGTAATCCCACCAACTGTAGTGGCCACCTTCAGCGTATTTTGTGCGGAAGGTATCGACCATGCCCAATTCAATCAGTTTACGATAGCGTTCACGCACAGACTCAGCGGTTAACACAGTGTTAATCCAGCCTTTTGG
Source organism: Myxococcota bacterium (assembly GCA_045639945.1). Taxonomy (GTDB): domain Bacteria; phylum Myxococcota_A; class Bradymonadia; order UBA7976; family UBA1532; genus UBA1238. The sequence continues at coordinate 1,100 of JAZUEA010000487.1, read as the reverse complement.
ATTGTATACGTCGCGATCTTCAGGCGCGATGTTGAAATCGCCACACACCACAAAAGGTTTTTCAGCCGTAATTTGCTCGCGACACAACGCAATCAAGCGATCCAAAAACTGAAGCTTGCCTTCCCATTTTGGACCGTCCACTTCTCCGCCGTTTGGCACATAGATCGAAGTGATTTCCACGCCAGAAAGATTCACTGTGAGCGATCGAGCTTCGTGATCCAGCGATTCTACGCCTAAACCAGTGCGCACAACTTGCATCGGAAGCCGACTTAAAACCGCAACACCATTATAAGTTTTTTGTCCCAGCACTTCGGCGTGATATCCAAGCGACAAGAACGCGTCACGTGGAAATCCGTCGCTCACTGTTTTCAACTCTTGCAAGCAAAGACAATCAGGCCTATGCGCTTCTAGAAAGCGAATAATGTGTGGCTCGCGAACTTTGACCGAATTTACGTTCCAACTCGCAATTTTTAAGGCGCCATGCATGTTAAGACTCGCGCAAATGGTTTAAACATTCGGATTATTACACAAGGAATCACGCCATGCAGGATCATCGTCGCGAGATTATCGAGAAAGCCTTCGCGGACCGCACTTACCTGGCCGAAGCCGCAAACGCAGTTGAATCCGTTGTCGCCGACTTAGACCAAGGAAAAATCCGCGTCGTTGAACCACTCGCAGATGCAGACCCAAATTGTGAAATCGAACGCCCGTGGCAAGTGAACACCTGGGTAAAACAAGCGATTTTGCTCTACTTCGCCTTGCATAAACCGCAAGTTACAACTTCAGGCGACGTAGAATACCGCGACTTGTTGCCCACAAAACACAATTTGGAGTCACAAGGCATTCGCGTGGTACCGCCTGGCGTTGCTCGCTACGGAAGTTTCATGGAACCGGGCTCCATTTTGATGACCGGTTACGTCAACATCGGCGCTTACGTTGGCACTGGCTCCATGGTTGATAGCTGGGCCACCGTTGGATCGTGCGCATACATTGGCCGCGGCGTGCATTTGTCAGGCAGCGTTACCATTGGCGGCGTGTTGGAACCCGCAAACGCACGACCAGTGATCATCGAAGACGGCGCTTTCATTGGCGCACAAGCC
>JAZUEA010000486.1:0-3724 GCA_045639945.1 Myxococcota bacterium | reverse complement strand
GCTATCTAAGTCTTGAATCCATGCGTATTTTCCAGTGCTATAATCTGCTCCAAAGTGAATTTGGAATTTCGTATTTGTGCCTTTGCACACATTTCCAAATGCTTTGAATGGCACTGCATCAGATCCAGCCATGTCAAAGTAATTGATGCCATTTTCAAGTGCGAGCGATGCCACTTTCTCGGCTTCTGCTTCACCTGATGCACCAATCGCAGCTGTACCTATTCCGAGAATACTAATTTTCTCGTTAGATTTCGCGAGAGTACGGTAATCCATCTTTTGATGTGATTTTACAAATGAGGAATGAGAAAGGAGGGCGAGAAAGAGGAAGGATTAGTTCTCACCCTTTTCTTTGGCTTCAGCGGCAGCTTTGGCAGCGGCTTCGGCGTCGGCCTTTTCGCGGATTTCCTTGTTGATCTCTTCCACGATGTCGACCTCTTTGTTGTTGGCTTCGGGCATGAAGTCTTCGAGCGATGGCATCTTGGGAGCACCCAACATGGGTTCGCGGTCGCGAGGCTCGCGCTCCAACACCAACGTGGGGCGCTCGGTACCGTCCTGAGGCAGGAAGCGGATGGTCTTGCGCATTGGGTTCGCGATCGGGTTTTCGAAGACGAGCACGTCCCAGGTCTTGCCGCCGGGGCCTTCCATTGTGTCGCCTTCGCGAATCATGTCGCCGCCCATGTCAAACAAGTACTGGCAGACGTTGCGCAAGAAGGTGTCGACTTCCTGGCGGTTGTATTTGCCATCTTCGAAGCAGCATTCGACATCGGGCAACTTGAGCTGCACCATGCCGACGGTGTCCATGACGAGCCACTTGGCGCCGGTTTCGATAAGGCCGATACGCACGTTGGACCAGAGTTCGAGCGGCAAAAGACCTTCGTCTTCGTGCCATTCCAGCGATTCGGCAACGGTTTCCGGATCGCGCATCGCTTCGCCGTTGGGGTTGAAGTAGGCGAGAGCGCCATCAAGCGTCATCACCTGAATCGCGATGGCGGTGACAATGCGCAATTCAACTTTAGGATCAAGCGGTTCTTGCTCAAGCTGTTCGTCGCTGGCCATCATGCGCGTGGTGCGGATGCGGACCATGGCCTTGTGCTTGTTGGCCACGTCTTTTGCGCCGGGCCAAATCCACGTTTGCTTGACGGTGCGGTTCATGCAGCCAGGCGTAACGGCCGGACCGAATGCACCAGCCGCAAATGCGCTGAAGAGCTTTTCGTCGTCTTTGGGCTCCGGCCAATCGACCCACGAGTGATTCACAACGTCGACGATGATTGCTGTGCCGGTGTTGTCTTGGAGCGTTAAAACCAGCGCTTCACCTTCGTAAGCCCAGTGCTGCTGCTCAGGATCTGTATTGGCCTCGGTGCGGCCAGCAACGTGAAAATCGCCGAGCACCGCCTCGATCTCATCGAGGGACGGCGCATGTTGGAAGAGCACGATCGCGCTTTGATCAAACATAAGAACTCCCGCAGTGGTTTTGCGAAGGATCGCACGCCGAGCTTCCAAATCAAAGCTCGACGTGCAGGGGAGGCATTACTTGGACTTCTTGCCGTTGTTGTCTTCGATGACGTTGCCGTTGGCGTCTGTGAGTTCGAGAACTTCTTGGTTGTCCATGTGAGAGATGCTCACGATTTCGAACTTGCCATCCGGGACGTCGCTGAACTTGACGATACCGTTATTATCGCTGAGCGCGTTCATGACGACGCCGTTCGAGAGTTTGATCTCGACGTTGACGCCAGGCAACGGCTGATCGTCGTCGCCGGTGATTTCGAACTCGATCCACGACTTGACCTCGGCGAGCGGCAAGCAGATTTCGTCGCCAGGCTGAATGAGGTTCGGGTTCGTGCGCTTGGTGCGGAAGATCGCGTTCGCCGGAATGTCGTAGATTTCGGACTTCCAGCTGACGATGCCGTTGTTGGCCGCAATCAAGGAGAGCGAGTCGCCCTTGCGGATGGTGTAGACCTTGAATTCGTCTTCGACCGCAACTTGCGGGTTCTTCTTGATGAGGTTCTTCTGAATGAAGACGACATCGCCGGGGTAGATAAGCGTTGGATCGGGGCGCTTCTTCTTGAGTTGCGCGTTGCGCCAGTGGTTGTAGATGTCTTTCTTCCAGTCGACGCCGAACGCTGCACCGATGCGCTCCAGGCAGTCGCAGGGCTTGACTTCGTAAGCCTGGAATTCGATCGCGGCCAGATCGTCGCGCGGAATTTCAAGCACGTCACCCACTGTAAGCGTGTCGCTGTTGTCGAAGTCGTAACCCGCTTCAATGTGCGAGGCTTTAAATTCCTCGTTCAACGCGAAGTTGTAGATGTCCTTCAGCCAGTCCTTCATGTGGCTTGCTGCGATCTTGCGCGGCGTATCGCCATCTTGAACCACATAGCGAATGGTCGGCTTGTCGGGGACTGGGATGTACAAAACATCTTCGGGCTTGAAGTCGTAAGCTGTCTTGCGGGACTTGCGGATTGCAGCGTTGCGCGGATGCTCGAAAACGTCGAGTTTCCAGTCGACATTCTCGTGCGCGTTGCCCACAAGAGCCATGCTGTTGCCCTGCTGCCAGACGTACTTGATCCAAATGCGCGTGTCGTCAGCGAGTTCGGGGCGCAATGGATCGATGAGGCGGCAGCGATTGGGTTCTTCGGTGTTGATTTCCCAAACACATGGCGGCGTGTTCGGATCCGGGATGTAAATTTGATCGCCGGGGTAAATCAAGTTGGGATTCGGGCGACGCGTGCGGAACGATGCGTTTGCGTCGTGCTCGTAAATAGAAACCCAGCTCGGAACGCCGTAATTCTTGGCGATCTTGCCCAGCGTATCGCCAGAAACCACCTTGTGAACGATCATTTCGGGATTTTGGCCCGCTACGATCTTCCAAGGCGATGTGATGCTCGGGAAGGACAGAACGAATGGACCTTCGCCGACATCTTCGAGTTTGCCGCGGCCTTCGTCGTCCAACGAGCCCGAAACCAGCGTGCCGTCAGGCATTTCGACCAGGAAGCGCTCTTTCGGCATCGGCGTGGCGTACACGTCTTCGAGCGTAAACGTCAGAACCTTCTTTTCGGGTTCAGGCTTTTCTTCTTCGGGGCCAAAGAGTGCATCGAGGACGGCGCCAATGTTATCGACGCTGGACATGAGCTCACTGCCTTGGCCGCCTGTTAATAATCTAAAGATTTCGGCGACTTGTGAGTTCTCAGGTTCACCCTGAGCCATGCCCATGAGTACGCGCAATTTGTGAGCAAAGGCGAGTGCAACAGCAACCAACGGATGCATCATGCTCTTGCCCAGCGCGCCGGCTTCCATGCCCACTTCGCTCGGCGTCGTTATCGTGTCTTCCATGCGGGCCAGCGGCTGCAATGTGCCACCTAAGCCAGCAGACTCCTCAACGACGTGGTTACCCATGGAGATGGCGGAGGAGAGAACTTCCTTCGGAACCTTGGCTTCTGGGACAGAGCCCATACCGACATAGCGCAACAAATCGAGTTGAAGGTTGTAGTTGTCGGTATTGTCGATGATCGACTCGCCTTCGAGTTTGGCCAGGATGGGGAACTCCGGCGGGATAACCGGTTCCGGCTTGACTTCTTCGGGTTCGCTCTCGTCTTCTTCGGAGAGTGCCTCGTTGGCTTCCTGCTCTTCGTCCTCGGCTTCGGCGCCCGTGTAATCGGCGGAAATCGTCGGCAAGAGGTCGACCTTGGCCCAAGCGGCGCAAGTACGCGCAAGGTGGAGTGCCAAAGCA
>JAZUEA010000485.1:0-2823 GCA_045639945.1 Myxococcota bacterium | reverse complement strand
CATGGCTACGATCCGACTTGTTGAAGGTGTGTACCGTTCCGACGAAGCGGCGACTTTTGAAGTGGTCGACTGCTTCAACACAACCGACTCTGAAAACGCAGTTACGATGCATGGCTGCGAGGGCGACGCTGGATCTTGCTTGCGCTACGTGTGCAACAGCGAAAACACCTGCGAAACCGAATCAATCGAAAAGTGCTGCAGCGAAACCGTTTCGTGCGAAGCGCCCGACCCCATGCTTTGTCAGCAATTGGCGAGCGACGCTTCTGAAACGAACTGCGTGCTCACCGAAAACGAGCGCGATGGCGTTTGCGCAGACTTTGCCCGCATCGAAGATTGCTGCATTGAAACTTCGGAATGCGAAGCTGCGGCTTGCAACACCGTGGAATGCGCTTTGGTCGAAGAATCTTCGGCGTACAGAACCTGCATCCAAACTTGGAAGAGCGGTTGCTGCCTTGTTGCAACGGACTGCGTGCCTTCGAGTGAGCGCTTGATTGCGAGTTGTGATTTGGCTGAAGGTGCCACGGAAGGCGCTTGCAACTACGAGCTCGGCGAAGGTTTCTGTCGCGACGACGAACTTACGAACTGCTCCAAGACGCTCGATTGCCAGGCGATTGTCTGCAACGACAAAGACGAATCCAACGTGGGTGTCTGCGGCGTGGCCATGGGCGAGTGCGAAGAGTGCATGTCGAACGATGGCTGTGTCACGCCTGATAAATCGCAGTGCCAAGCTTTGGAAGGCGCGACCTGTGACAACGCCGGCGTTTGCAACTACACGCGTCAGTCGAATTGCTGCGTGGACGTGAGCGAGTGCTACGCCGGTCGTGCATGTGAAGTTCCGGTTTGTAACGGCGACGATGGCGACTACAAAGTTTGTGGCGTGAACAGCGACGCTTGCGTTTCGAACGAGGAAGACTGCGCGCAGAACGTGATCGATTCGAGACTCGACAGCATGATGTTGATGTCGTTCTCGCTCAACGAAAACACCGGTTTCTGTGAGTACGATCTCTGCAACTTCTGTGAAGCGGACGAAGCGAACGAAAGCGTTTGTGAAGAATTCTCGTGGGGTTCTTGCGCGGATAGTTGCGCACGTCCGATCGAGTCGTGCGAAGTCGTGTTCAACCCTGCGCACTCGTTCTACTACGCGGGCTCGACGGTTGATGGCGAGTTCTACAACGTTTCGACCGACGTCAGCGTTGTGATTCGCGAGTCCTCAACCTGCGCAGGCGACGACATTCTTTCTCGCGTTCGTGCTTTCGCTGGTTTTGTGGATGGAACTTCGGAGTCTTCGTGGATTTCTTCCGCTGTTTATTTTGAGTTGAGCGGCGAGAACTGCAACGCCCAAGGCTGCGAATTCAGCGTTTCGGATTCCGTGAGCGATTGGCAGGCGGTGGGCGAGCGTCAGTTGTGGCAAACCGAAGAGGACTTCGTGACAGGCCTGGCGGTTGTGGCTTCTGCCGACAACGGCAAGACGTACACGCTGTGCAACATGCCGGTCGCGGATTACCTGGAAGACAAGGCTCATTGCGTGGAGCGCGATGGCTTGGATTGCGCGTTCGACATGAACGAAGCGGCTCAAGCGATCTACAGCTACGAAATGCGCTCCACGGCTTCCGACGCCACGATTGAAACTGCCAGCTCCACGAACGACGCCGTGGGCGCGCTTGCTGCGGGCCAGTTCTACGCGAACGACACAACCATTCACACGTTTAAGGCCAAGCTTTCCATCGAAAACCTCACTGATTTGAGCGATGGCTTGAACCAAATCGGCGCTTTGGAAGGTTTGACGACGGGCAACGAGCTCAAGATTGAGTTGGGCATGGGCGCGTCGGCCGATTCGCTGAACTGGATCGAAGCTGTTGGTGTGAGCGCCGAAAGTGTGAATGGCTACGATATTTATACAGTCGCCGACACCATCGAAGCGCTGAGCAACATCGATGATTTGAGCGAAGTCTCCTCGCTCGTCTATCAGTGGAAGGTCACTTTCTTCGACAAGACCTTTACGTCTGAACTCTCCACGCTCACTCGCAAGGCGAACCCGAACCCGATTTACTGCATCGTCGGTTCGACAAGCTGCGGCGATGAACAAACCGTCGTCAGCGAAACGGGCAATGTGGTTCTCGATAAAGGCCGCTGGATTTGTGAAACGGAGTTCAAAGGTCGCTGCTCAAGTTCTCAGATCTGCTCGAACGGCGCGTGTGGGAACAGGTGCGTCGAGAATATGCAGGTTTGCGTGGACGACAAGCCTTCTTACTTAACGGGCTTTGTTGGCGAAACCGATTCCGAGTGCGCTTCCAAATCTTACAGCGACACCAAGTGCTCTGACTTGTCTCCCACTTCCGTTTGCGAAGTTGCGAACGGTCGCGCCAGCTGTGTTGAGAAGTGCGAAGGCTTTACGTGCAACACCGAGAGCACCGTTTGCACCAGCAATGGCAAGCTCGCACACTACAGTGGTGCAGTGGCGTTGGTCGACGGCGAGTGCACGTGCATTGTGGACGAAGAGCATGCGACCGAATGCGAAGACGACGACACCGGCGCGCAGAAGTGCGAAGGCGGCGCGTGCGTTTCGCAGTGCGCAACGAGTTGCGAAGCCAAGAGCGTTTGCGACGGCGAAGCTCTTTTCGTGTACAGTGGCAAGTGTGGATTTGGCGGTGAGTGCGATTACACGGTTGAGTACGCGCCCGACGATTCTGGCCGATACTTCTGCGACAGCGGAGCTTGGAACGACATTTGCAGCGCGGTCCAGTGCGAAGCGGAAAGCTTGCACTGCTCGGACGATGCGACGAGCTACGTGAAGTTCACGGGCGAAGAAGTCGGAGGCCAAGC
>JAZUEA010000484.1:0-11931 GCA_045639945.1 Myxococcota bacterium | reverse complement strand
ACCACGCGGGCCGTCATGCCAGGGCGGTACACAAACAGCATGGAGCCGTCGGCGCTGAGTGTCCACGTGGAAGCCTTGGTGGCGTCGATCGTGGAACCGGACGTTGCGAAGGTGTAGCTCGAAATCGTGCGGCCGCGCTCGTTGTTAATCTCAATGCTGCATCGGTCCTCGGCGCAGTACTCGAAGAGATAATTCTTTTCACCCACCTTGCTCATCTGCACGAGCTGACCCTGAACGGGCTTGACGGTCGGAGCTTTAAAGTTCTTTTCGCCTCTTTCCTTGGCGGCAGCTTCGATCGCAGCTTTTTCGGCAGCAGCTTCAGCCCAGGCAGGCAGCTGCTTTTCTTTTGCGACGGAGATCTTAGCGACCGGGAGGGCTCCAGAGGGCTTGTCGACCTTCCAGCTCTCGAACTCCTGTTCTCCCTCCAAAAGAACTTCGCCGTTGACCAGCTGCATGCCGCGCACGTTCACTTTTTCTTTGATGGGGATCTGCGCGATGACTTGCTTGTTCTTGACGTCGTGGACGAGGATCTTGTTGCCTTCATCGGCCACCGCGTAGTTGCAGTCTTGGGTGATCCCTGTGAACCAGTTGTGCGAGTTCAAGTTGCCGTCGCGAAGTACCCAGCGGCGGAAGTCCGTCTCGTTTTCGCTGAAGAAGATGTAGACGTCTCCGTTGACCAAACGCGCGACTGCCCATGCAGGGTTTGCACAGCCATACACCGCCGTTACATCTTCACCGAGCGACCTAGACTGCCAGAGTGATGATCCCGTTTCGGAATCAAAGCTGCGCATGCGGTCGTCGTTATAGCCCACGAGAAGTCGAGTACCGTTCTTTCCCGCGAATGCGACAGAAGTTGCAGTGCCTTCAGTGTACTGATTCTGCGTACGAGCCGACGACGGGCCTGCTTCAAAGTCACGTACCGGTACGAAACGTGTCTCTGTGCGAGGAGCGGCTTGGGCCGAAAGACTGAGGACGGTGCCAATCAAAGAAGTGAGAGCGACGCGAGACCAGCGATTCATGGTGCTCCTTTGTGAAAATGTGCGCCCGTATCTAACAAGAGAGATGCACACACTATTTCGAGAAAGCAGGCTTTTCTACGGAAAAGTCACATTTTATTTTGTTTGCGATGAACTCACCGCCTGTTTTGATCGCTTTCTTCTTTTTGGGAAGCAAGCTCTCTCTGCGGTGAATGCACTTCTGATTTGATTTGAGCGAACAGTGCCGCCGCAAAGTTCGCTTCTCATTTGTTAAAAGCAAGCTCTGCAGCGGTCTTGGTCTGAATCTGAGATTCAAGAAGTAAGCGGCGCCGTGGTTGTGTTTGCTTCTTAAAAACAAGAGGCAAGCTCTACGGCGGTTGAGCTCTTGTTGGCGAACTGCCGCGGACTCATCCGCGCTTGGGAGCCCGGCGGTTCAAATGTTCGCGAACAGGTGGCGGCGCTTTGGTTTGGTGCTTCTTGTCCGTGCCTTTGGGCGCGCCTTTGAAAGAGCGTTCTTTGTACTGCTTTTGCTGTGGCTTCTGATGCTGGCGAGGCTTGACGCCCGGCGGTGCCACGCGAACGCGCGCATGGTGACCCCGCAAGGTCGAAAACTCATCGAGGATCTGCTCCACGAAGTTCTCGGGCACTTCGACAAAGCTGTAGCGATCCTCAACGGTGATGACGCCAATCATTGGGCCCGGCAGGCCACATTCATTTGCGAGCGTTCCCACAATGTCGGAAGGACGGATGCCTGCGCAGCGGCCCAGCGACAACTGCAAAAGAACGGGCGGACCCATTTCAGCCGGTTCGTTGTCACGCGGCACGCGAAGTGGGCGATGATACTGCGCGAGAGCTGCGAACCCTGCAGCCAAGCTGTGCAGATCAACGGCTTCTTCGCTCGAAGTGAGTTCGTCGACAATCTGACCAAAGAAGCTGCGATCCTCTGCCGTAAGCTCGGACATGAGACCTTTGACCGCGTTTTTGAAGCCGGCAATTCGTTTGGCTTCGATCTCGTCGGTGGACGGCGGTGGCATCGGCTGAATGCGCGTCTTGGTAAACCGCTCGATCTGGTTGAGTAAATCGCGCTCTTTGGGACGCACAAACAGAATCGCTACGCCCTCGCGACCTGCGCGGCCAGTTCGACCAATGCGGTGCAGGTAGGTTTCAGGTTCGAGCGGAATGTCGAAGTTGATGACGTGCGAAATGCCTTCGATGTCCAGACCTCTCGCCGCCACATCTGTTGCCACCAAAACATCGACCTTGCCACGTCGCATGCGGTCGACCACGCGATCGCGATGTGCCTGGCTCATCTCGCCGTGGAGAGGCTCCGCAATGTAGCCGCGTTCTTCGAGCGCATCGGCCAGATCGCCCGCTGTGACGCGCGTGCGTGTGAACACCAACGCCGAGCGGGTCTCTTGCGTTTCGAGCAGCCGACACAAAACCCGCAGTTTGTCGTGACCGTGCACAACGATGTAGCGCTGTTCAATCTGCGGGATCGCCATCTTGCCGTTGTCCACGTGGATCATCTGCGGTTCACACAGATGCTTTTTGCCCACGGTTCGGATCTCCGGCGGCATGGTGGCCGAGAACAAAGATGTTTGCCGACCCTCTTTGGAAGTTTGGTCGATGATCCAATCCACGTCTTCGATGAAACCCATCTTGAGCATCTCGTCCGCTTCGTCCAGGACCAGATGCTTCACGTGGGAGAGGTCGAGCGTTTCGCGACGGATGTGATCCATGATGCGGCCGGGTGTGCCCACAACAATTTGGGCGCCAGCTCTCAGGTCGCGAGCTTGGGTCAAAAGCGCTTGGCCACCATACAAAACCGCCACGCGAACTTGCGGCATGTATTTTGAGTAAGCCTTCATCGCGTCGCAGATCTGGACTGCGAGTTCACGCGTGGGCGCCAGCACCAGCGCTTGCACTTCGCGACGCTTAGGCTCAATGGCTTGCAAGATTGGCAACGCGAACGCCGCCGTTTTGCCTGTGCCCGTTCTGGCTTGGCCCATCACGTCACGGCCAGCCATTAACGGCGGAATCGCTTCGCGCTGAATCGAAGTGGGCGTGTGATACTCCGCATCTTCGAGCGCGCGCATGATTTCGGGCTTAAAGTTGAACGCTGCAAAACCAGGATCGACCGGCACTTCTTCGCAAGCGTCGCTGTATTCGGCTTCGTAGTCCTCAGCGGACAAAATGGCTTCGGGCTCAACCGCCGGGCCATCTGGATCCATGATTTCAGTATCTAAAACTGAGGCTTCGGCTTCGGCGGCTTCCGCGGCGGCCTGTTCTGCCAGCGCTTTGGCGACGGCTGCGGCGAACGCGTTCGAAGAATTCTGCTCAGACATGAAAGCTCCTTAAAAAAGGCGCGCAATTTACGCCGATAAGCCGCAAAAATCAGCGGAAATCGCCGTCGCTTTAGGTGTGAATCGCTGTTGTGAGCGATTTTTCATTCAGACATGAGTCTTGGCAGAAAACACCAAACTCCAAGAAGTGTGAGAAAGACCACGATTGCAACGGCCGCGCCAATCAGCGGAGCGATAAAGCCAGGAATCGGTTTGGGCAGTTCCCCGGGCTCGGCAGGTGCGCCTGAGTCACAAAACAGCTCATCACCACTAGAGGGAGAAGAGGAGATTGGACTTTCTGCATCTGGTGGCAGCGTGGTGAAGGCATATTCATTTTCGCTGTCATCGAGCATCTCAATTTTTTGAGGAGGATCTGCAAACAGATCTGTGGGTAACGAAGCTTCGCTTTGAGGAGAAAGCTGATTCAACGCCAATAACATGGTGTTGGCGTCAGGAAATCGATCTTTGGGATCTAATTCCAAGCATCGTTGAAGGATGCGATTGAACTCAGCGGGAACAGGCTCGCCCAAAGCGGTGAAGTAAAGCGGCGGAACATCACGTCGCGCGCCGTCGCGCAGAAGCGATGCGTAATCGTTTGCAGAAAACAAGCGCCGACCGGTGAGGATTTCATACAAAACCACACCCAAACTATACAGGTCGGCGGGCGGCTGAACATCAAGTCCTCGCACTTGCTCCGGGCTCATGTAGGACGGAGAACCAACCAAGACACCAACACTTGTGAGATTGTGGGGCAGCGGCGCCTGGTCGATCGAACCTTCGCTTTCTTCAAGGAGCAAATCGTTTTTGATGGTTTGAGCGGTGTAGGCATTGTTCTTCACAATGCCAAAATCCAAGATCCGAACAGTGAAACGCTCGCGCGAGCCACTAAACATAATGTTGTCATGCTTGAGATCGCGGTGAATCAAACAGACAGCGTGTGCAGCTGCGAGTGCGCTTAAGAGTTGGCGGCAAAGCCTAATCGCTTGCTCAATGGTAAAGGCGCCGTTGCGGTTGACCTCATCTCTCAGTGTCCAGCCACGAACAAATTCCATGGCGAGCCACAATGTGCCATCGGCTTCGTGACCAAAATCGATGAGGCGCACCACATTTGGGTGATTGACGGCAAGCGTTGCGGCGGCTTCTGCCTCAAATCGTGCGCGAACAGAGGGATGATTCGCGTACTGTTTTAACAAGAATTTGATTGCAAGTGGTCGATCTGTCAGCTCATCGCGAGCGCGGTAAACAGCACCCATGCCGCCTACGCCTAATCGCTGAAGAATGACATAGCGACCCGCCAAAATGCGACCTAACCAATAATCGTCCGGTGCGTCACTCAGCGCTTTTTGGTTCACCATGTACGTGTTACAGCGCACACAAATGCGTTCTAAACCCTCATAATGACAGCGTGGACAGATGAGCGCAGGTGCGTTGTGCATGGTTCCTCCTGTTTGATTATCGAATGAAAATCGTAAGAGGTTTAGTCTTTTTTGAGCATTTTAAGCATTTTTGTGAATTGCTTTTCAAAAGACAAAAAGACTCTGATAAATCAGAGTGATTTCTCACATCTCATCTCATTGTGAAGAACAAATTCTTGAAGGCTTCAAGTTCACTTTCTTATCAAGAAAGAAAAAGAAGTTTGTCTTTAAATTAAAGACGGTTGAAGCCAGAGCTTGTTAAAAAATAAAGCAGACAAGTGAAATGAAAAGAGACTGAAGCGCTTGGCTTAAAAGACAAGATTAATTGGCTGAGGGTTCAGATTTGGGAACGAGTTGATCGAGTTTGGCTTCGGTAGACTGCGTTTTCTTTTCGGAGTCATCCGCCTTTTTGGCCTTATCGATTTTCATTTGCAGCTTCACTTGCTGAATGAGGGCGTTAATTTCCTGCGAAAGTGTCTCAAACTGAGGCTTGTGAATGTAGGCATTCACATAAACTTCCTCAAAGACATCGTGAATGTTGGTAATTAATTCGTTGCGAATTCGCTTCACCAGGCCGGTGATCTTATCAGCTTTTGCTTTTTGCTGATCTGTCCGCAGTGTGTTGAATAGGTCAAAGCGCCGGCGCAACTCAGGCACCCATCCTTCAAGGTCGGCGCGAATCCAATCGCTCTCAGGCACAGCCTCGAGAACAGGGACCAAGCGCTCAAGAACGGCGTACTCTTTCAAGTAAGACAAGGTGGTTGGATTGCCTTCTGTGTTCAACACTTTCAGGAGGCGAGCAGCAAGTTCACGACGCTCAGCGCTATGGTGATCTAAGTCAAGCGTCAAGTGGCGGTGCATGTACAACCAGGCTTGGTCGACCAGTTTATCAACCTCTGCCACTCGCTTACCCAAGTTTAACTTGGTGTTTTGAAGCGAAACATCCAGTGCAGAGAGGTTGGTGGTAAAAGCGCGAAATTCTGCCATCTCCTCAGGCGTGAGGATGCGAGCCATGAGGCGCTCGAGGTTGTGGGCAAAACCAGCGAGCTTGTCATTGCTGATGTTCTTTAGCGAAATGTTTTCGATCTTCATGAAATGATCCTTCGCATCGTCGCAACTTGTTGAGAAATGAGCATTTACCGCTTGGCATTCTGACCAAGTTCTTCGAATGAAGAAAGAATTTTTTGTGCTTCTATGATCTTTTTTAGGGCCGAGAAGCACAAACGATTGCTCATCTTTCAACAGGCAAATGTGGATAAACCACAAGTTTTGCACAGGTTATGCACAGCCTGTGGTTAATTTTTCAACAGCCTCTTTCACGCCGTTTAAAAAAGATCAGACGAGTGCGCGCTCTCCTGAGTTAGGAGGCGTGTTTTTGTATATTTTTAAAAAATTTCATGGTCAAAAAGGCGGGGAATTGAAAGAAATGAATCAAAAACTCGATTTTCAAGCATGGAAACCACGTGTTTTTTTACAAAACATGAAATTCCCGCATGGGAAAACCAAGGTTTTTAACTTTTGGCCTGATCATGACTTTTAAAAACGAAGAAAATTAAAATTTTCATGAAAAACTCAGATTGAAATCTGAGCACAGAACTTCAACAACTTAAAATGAAGCAGGGAAAACAGAGCACTGGTGAAAAATGCTCTTCAAATGAAAGTGGTGAAGGCGGAATCAGGATTGGTGCAGATGAACGAAGCGAGAAGAGATGAGGCGGTGTGGTGAGGACTTATTCTTCGTCCGATTGCGTGACGAATCGCTTGTAAAGTCGTCTGAAATTCGAGCGGTCGAGTTGGGCCATTTGGGCGGCCTTCGTCACGTTGCCTTGAGCGAGTTCCATTACGCCTTTAAGGTAGGCGCCTCGGATTGAGGCTTCGGCCGCGTCGATGGTTTCCTTCCAACTCTTTGAACAGTCAATTTGCGGCAGCGCTTGGTCTTCTGACTTTTGCAAGTACTGCGGCAAATGACAGATATCGATGCAATCAGACGTGTTTTGGGTGAGCGCGTACTCCAAAACGCTCTGCAACTCGTGCTGGTTGTAGGGCCAATCGTGATTGTACAAGCGCGTCATGCATTGGGGCGTAAGGCTTTGCGCCGAAATCCCGTGTCGCAGACAAATGCGCATCATCATTTGGTGAACTGTTCGCGGAAACTCAGATTTGCACGAAGCCATCGCCGGAAGCTTAATCGTGTGCTGGTGGAGCGGCAGGTACAAATCCTCGTCGAAATCTCCCGTGAGCACGAGCGAATCAAGATCAACTTCCGTTGAGGCAATCAACCTAAAGTCAATACGACGGTCGCCATGTGCTCCAATCCTGCAAAAGAGATGTTCGCGCATGGCTCTCAAAATACGAGGTTGAAGCGCCAATGAGAGCTGGTCGATATTTTCAAGGTATAACGTGCCTTGATCAGCGTATTCGAGCAGCCCTTGCTCATCGTGAAAAGCACCTAAGAAAGCGCCTCGCTGATGGCCTAACAACGTCGAGTCGAGCAGATCAGGTGTGTGCGTTGCGCAGTTAAAATGCACAAAAGGTCTTGCACGACGGCGCGATAGACTATGGATCTCACGCGCGAGTTGACCCTTGCCTGTGCCAGGTGGTCCCTGCAACAAAATGGGCACGTCCTTGGGCGCCAATCGCTTAATCTGCGCCTGCTGAGGACGAAGCATTTCCAAAATGTACGACTCTTCGCGGCTTTGCGCGTGAAGCTTTAGCGAATGGTGCTCATCTCTTAAGTGCTTGTATCGAGCTGCCAGCCGAATTTGCTGCAAAGCCGAAGCCAGATCATTCAGTGGCTTTACCAAAACACTGTGCGCACCCAGATTTAAGACCGTAGAAATCGAATCGATATTGGATTTCTTGATGGTGAAGAGAATCTCTGCGAGCGGATCAGCCTGCCTCAACAAATGGTAGGTGTCCGCCATGCTTTGTTCACTCGCCGCGTTGTCCACGATGATGACATCGAACATTTCTCTGTGAAAAATGGCTTGTGCATCCGCCACAGAGTTCAAAATCATCACGCGAAATTCCGGTGCGATGAGTAAATGGCTCCAGAGCTTTCGTGTTTTGGAATCTGGTTCAAGAACGAGAATATGGGATTGTTTCGATGAAGTGGTGAGAGAGGGCATTGTTGTTTTTATTGGTTACAAGCTTCGCCGTAGGTTTGGTTTTCTGGACAGCCTGAGTTCTCAGCAGTTTCTTTGTTGCAGATTCGCGGACATGCTGTCGTGCCAAGCTCTTTGATGGTGCAGCGATTATTAGACCATGTGATATCTGCCACTTCCCAGAAGCTCGATTTTTTATCGGAGGTTGTTGGCCGTTTTCTAAGCACGGTTGGCGGGAAAACCTTTGTCGTTCCACCACAGTAAATGGTGACCGTGACGGTGGCTTCTTCTTTCCAACTCTTTTCGCTGTAGTAATGGATGCCAAGCCTATAAGTACCGTTTTGAGGCTTGTAGATGCTCAGGTTTTCGGGGCCATACCCTTCTTGATCATCAAGGTCCAAACGCGGATCGTTGTCATCATTGTCATCGTCAGACCAGATCAAAACCGGTTGTGGCCTTCGCGTTGGATCGAGATTGTACGCTGAGATTTCTTCTCGGCATTCCTCTTCGCTGGCAACGGAGCACAGCTTGCAGTTCCAGTAGTAACAGTCGTCGTCGTTGTCGAACCACTTTGAAGTGGGCGTTTTCTTCAAGTGGAGATCGACGTCTGAGTATTTGTCCTCGGTGCCCACGTTCCAGACCATCTCGACGCGCAATCCGTCCTCGGGTTTCGTGCGAATGCGCGTCGTGCAGCGTCCAAGGCCTCCTTGCGAATCCATAACTTCAAGCTGAATGAGATAATCTCCTGACAAATCAGCAAAGAACGACGAGCTCTGATTCGTCGGCGGCATCATCTCAGCAGTTGATCCGGCGGGTTTTTCTAAAATCGACCAACTGTAGGTGAGGTTTGGATCGCCATCTGGATCGACGCCTTGGCCAAACAGATTGTAGGTAGCAAGCGCAAGACCTTCCTGATCACTCGGGCAAACGGCGATAGGAGATTGATTCTGGCATCCCGGCAAATACACAACTTGGCCAAGGGCTCGATTAAACGTTCCATCCACAATGCCGTCACAGTCGTTATCGATGCCGTCGCATACTTCCTGCGTTGGGAGAACTTGGCCCATGCATTCGCCATAGTACTCACCAATGATGCACGCCTGCATACCGGCTTTGCATTGACCATTGGGCACCAAGTTTGGGTCGATTTCTTGCGGATTGCCTGTGTAACAAGGCTTTTCAGAAGCCGTGCAGCCGCAGCCTTCATCCACTTGACCATCGCAATCGTTGTCAAAATTGTCGCACGTCTCAGACCAAGTTGGGTCACACCAGGGCTGAACGGTGTAGGGATGATCACCAGGGTGGAGTTGTGACGAGCCGCCGCCCGTGCCACCATCACCGGATCCGCCACCAGAGGGCTGGCCGCCCGTGCCACTGTTCCCGGCTTCGCCTTGAGTGCCTGCGTTTCCGCCTTGTCCACCTGCGCCGGATTCTCCAGCGTTTCCACCAAATTGCCCGTGATACGGATCGAGATCAGCGTCTTGGCGCGTAACGTTGCCCTGATTGTCGTCGTCATCATCGGCGGTAATTTCATCGGAGCAACCAAACGCAAACAACGCGAGCACAGAAAGGAAAAAACTACTCTTTTGCATCTTTGAACTCTTCGTTTTGAAAAGCTTTGGGTAGTTTGTGAGGATTGCGAAGGCAAAACAAGCAAATCACTCTTGCCGGGTAGATTTTTACCCAGCAAACACGATTTTTTCTCAGTGCTTCACTTTGAGTCCGCGAGCACAGAAATTTTGTTTTGTGATTTCGGTCTTGTGTGGAAGGGAATTTCTGTAAAGGAAGGCAGAATTAGAAATAGAACTCAGCACCAAACTGGAATTCTACGCTATCGCGTTGTTGTGCACCGATGAGCATTTGAGGTTCTGCATTTAAGCCGCCGATGAATGAGCTTGCACCGCTGTTCTCATCGCTTTGCTCTTGGGTTTTAAACACGCGCTTGGTTTGTGCGAGCAACGCAGAAATTCGGCAGTGATCGGAGAGATTGATTTCGGCATTGACCGCGAAGAGTGCATGCTTGGAACTGAAAAGGTCGGTTCTCGCCACGAATCGCTGACGAGCAAACGCTTGCAACTCCAAATTTCCGGTTTGAATGCCAAGCGCCAGCCGCAAATCGGAGCGATTTTCAACGCGGGCATCAGCGTATTCACCTTCGAGGTACAATCCATCGTTAAAGTTGAGACGCAAAGCGCCGCGTGCGCCCACCGTTGATTCTTGGGCTGAGCCTAGACGCGCCTGCAAGCGATCTAAGAGGTAGCCAAAGTCGAACGGCGCCCAGTCGTAGTCTTCTCCAAGGATCATCCATTCAGCGCGAGCGAGAATCGTTGGATTTTCGAATGCAATGCCAATGTGGCCGCCAAATCCCTCGGTGCTTTGCATGTTGATCGCACCGTAGAGTCTGAGTTCACGTGTTTCGTTTTGAAAGAGGTGAAGAACGCCTTCGAATCCACCTGCCCAATAGCGTGAATTGTCGTGAACGAGCGTTTTGTTCTGGCTGAGCAAAGGCTGGATGTTTGTGGGCGCGCCGGTGTCGATGGCAAACGTGAAGGAAGTGGTCACGAGCTCGGATTGGGACTCGCCGAAAAATCCCACGACGGGCGTATTGAAAACGTGGTCTGCGAACGTTTGGATTGAGAACTGATCAACATCGAAAGCGACTTGCACACCCAACCTGTGATGATCGTCGTCCAGGTTGTTGTGGTAGTTGCGCACGATTGTGCCTTGACCAAACGTGAGATTTGAGAGTTCACCAACGGTGAGATGACGACCAAACGCCGCGCGATAGAGAATTCGGCTGTAATCGCTGGTTTCGTCCCAGTCGCGCTCGCGCAAACTGTGGGTGTCGAGATCAAATCGCAGCGGTGCTTGAAATGTGATTGCGAATTCGCCGGAGCTGAAACCGAACCATGGTTTAGCAACCAGGAACGGTGCTTCCAAAACGCGACCGCCTCCCAAAAACACGCCAGATTCGATACTTACGTCGGCATGGGCTGATGTCGCAAACGTGAGGAGAGCTGCGGTAATGTAGGTGTAGAAACGCATCGCCGCGTAGAGTAACGACTTTGCGACAAGCGTGAAAGAAAATCGTTTGTTGGTTAGGCAAATGGCGCGTTTGTCCGCTCGTTTGGCTTAGAGAGTGAGCATTAATGCCGGCGGCTTCTAGAAAACGTTGGCGTAGTTTTCTCGCTTGCCCAAATTTTGAGTGCGAACGTCATTTACTCTCGTGTGTGAGTTGAGTTGCCAGGCGCGTTCATGTTTGCGCTCAATTTTCAGATTTTTCGGTGTGATCGTTTGCGGTGAAGCTGGCGAGTTGCGCAAATTGCCGTTGCGTCGGCTGTGATTTTCTCAAAACTGAAACGCTGTGCGAGCGATTACAAGTTTGGGTGAGAATCTGGTTTTGAGGCAGGCAAAGGGTACAAAAAAGGCCCTCCGATTGGAGAGCCTTATTTTTGCTCAAAGGTGAGAGAAGTTGCCGGATTAGTTGGCGGCGGCTTCCTGCTCAGCCTTGTAAGCGGCGATGATCTTCTTCGCGATTTCGTTCGGGACGACTTCGTAACCGAAGAAGGTGCGGGTGTGAACGCCCAAGCCCTGCGTCATGGAGCGGATCGCGGCGGCGTAGCCGAAGAGCTCGCTCTCAGGAATGATGGCGCGGATGATGGTGCGGTTGCCCTTGGTGTCCATGCCCTGAATGCGGCCGCGGCGGTTCGAGATATCGCCGGAGATATCACCCATCGAATCGTTGGGGATGGTGATTTCGACCTGCAGCACGGGTTCGAGCAAGCAGGGATCGGCCTTCATCACTGCGTTCTGGAAGCCCAAGGAGCCGGCGATCTTGAACGCCATTTCAGACGAGTCGACCGGGTGGTAGCTACCGAAGAAGCACTCGCAGGAGAAGTCGACCAGCGGGTAACCGGCCAACACACCACGCTCGGCGGATTCCTGGACGCCCTTATCGACGGCCGGGATGAACTTGCCGGGGATAACACCGCCGACGATGGAGTCGATGAACTCGTAGCCTTCGCCACGGTTGCGGGGCTTCAAGCGGAGGTGGCAGTCACCGAACTGACCCTTACCACCGGTCTGCTTCTTG
>JAZUEA010000483.1:0-3642 GCA_045639945.1 Myxococcota bacterium | reverse complement strand
TCCCGATTTGAAATCGAAAAAAGGTCAAACGACTGCTCGCCGAAATGACACGTCACCGTGTTGTCACGCGGATCAGATTTACGCGTTTTATCAAGACTCAAAAGTCGCAAAAGCGCTTTGCCGAGCGTGGTTTTCCCCGAGCCCGATTCGCCAATCAGTGCAACAACTTCGCCCGGATAAAGCGTGAGGGAAACGCCATCCAATGCACGTACGCTCGATCGCTGAAAAAGCCCACGCGTTTCGTAAGTTTTTTCAAGATTTTGCGCCACGATGAGAGGCTCAACCATGCGCTTCTCCCTCAGCTGTAATGCCAGATGCAGCAAGCAATTCCGCAGTGTAAGCGTGTTTTGTCTGGCATTTTTGCAGCGCTTCAGACGTGGTTGATTCTAACAATTCGCCTTTTCGCATCACAACCGCGTTCTCAGCCAAATAGAGAACTTCGCGAATGTCGTGCGAAATGTAGAGCATTGAAGTCTCATTCTCGGACAGTAATGTCCGGAAAAGACTCACAATTTCGGCGCGAACCGTTGTATCCAAACCGGTCGTCGGTTCATCGGCAATCAGCAATTTAGGCGAACGCGCCAACGCCACTGCAATCATCGCACGCTGGCACATGCCACCCGAAAGTTCGTGTGGATAGCTGCGATACGTACGCGCCGGATCGCTCATTTGAACGCGCGCCAGCCAATCAAGAGCCTGGGATTTCAGCTCAGCACGCATCAACTGAGGGTGCGCAAGCGCAATCGATTCCTCAATTTGCGGACCAATGCGCAAAAGCGGATCCAAACTCTGGCGCGGATTTTGGAAAATCGCCGTGACCACGCGGCCGTAAAGCGGCTTCATGCGTGAAAACACAAGCTTTTGCCAGGCATTCAGATTTTTTTGCACACCGCTTTTGGTCTGCTTGAGGGTTTGCTCCAAGCCCGCGAGAAGCTGAATCGGTTTATCCTGATCCCAAAGCTCGATTTCGCCGCCAATCACACCGGGGCCATCAGCGATCAGTCCCAAAATAGCCATGGCGGACAGCGTTTTGCCGCTTCCGGATTCTCCAATAATTCCGAGAACTTCACCTTGATCGACAGAAAAGGACACGCGATCCACGACCTTGCGCTGGCCTTCTTTGGTGTCGAACGCGATCTCCAAATTTCGGACTCGCAAGAGAGGTGCGCTCATTTCGCCTCCTCGCGCCGGGCGCAGGCGTTTCCGAAAGCGAGCAGTGCCGCGATGGTCACCACGATCATGACTGCCGGCACAAACCAGGGCCAAAATCCAGCACCTTCACGGGTTTGCGCCACCATGTTGCCCCACGACGGCGCAGGCTCCTGCACACCATAGTCGCCCAAGTAAGAAAGCGCCGTTTCAACAAAAAGAACGTAGCTAAATACAGAGCAGGCTTGACGAATCAAAAGCGGCCGACACTGCAACCAAAGCACGTGGTAGCCAAGCACAAAGGCAGGGTGAAAACCGTGCGCTAGGTGCGCCAAAATGTAATCTTCAGACGCCAGCGTTTCGACTTTTCGCTGCACCGAAGTCGCAATCGTGGGCACAAACAAAATTCCAGTAACGCCAGCGATGACAGAGATTTTCGGATCAAGAATTGTGCAAATGAGAACGATAAAAACCAAACGCGGCAACGTATCGATGAGCTGCAAACCACCGCGCACAACACTCGAGGTAAATCCTCGCGCATAACCCGCCAGCGTGCCAAGCAGCGAGCCCAGCGACAGCGACAGCATCACCGCCAAAAGCCCGGGCCAGAAAAAGGCCTGCGTGCCTTTGAAAATACGCATCGCGATGTCACGGCCTTGCGCATCACAACCAAACGGATGTGACAAAGATGGCGATGCCAACCTTCGAGCGTAATCCACAGCCGTTGAAGGATCATAATCCACAAACGGCGCACAAATTCCCGAAATTGTTACTAAAAGGACGACGAGTCCACTAATCCACAAACCTTTATCGGCTCGCCAACTCGCGCGGAATTTGGCCCAAGTGCTTTCAGCCACCACGTGCCACCTCCCGCGGATCGAACAAGGCGCGAATAAAGTCGCCCAGCAAATTGACCAACACAACGATGGCCGTGAATAAAACACTTAATCCTACAACCACCGGCACATCACGGCTCTTGGAGGCCTCAAGCAAGACGTACCCCGCGCCATCGAGTGTGAAAATGTACTCGACGATCACAGCGCCACCGAGCACCAACGGCAAACGCGACGTAAATGTTGTGCACAGCGGCACAATCAGGTTTCGCACCAAGTGCGGTGTAGGATTGGCACCTTTTGCACGAATCGCAGCGATAAACGGCGCTTGTCGCAACGCGGTGAGTTCCGAGGAAACGGAATTTCGCGTTTCGATGAGCAAGCCATCTGAAAAGACAAGCGCAAATGCCGCAAAAAAATACGGCATTACCGATTGCGAGTAGATGGGAATCGGATACCAAACGGGCGTGACGTATCCGGCCTGATCCACAAATCGGAAAATGATCGCGTTCAACGCCTGTGCCACACAAACCGCGAGCACAAACGATGGCGCCGAGGTGCAAACGTAAAGCGCGCCTTGACCAAAACTCTTGAGCGCTGAACGGCTCGACGACGCAAGCGCCGAAAGTCCAAGTGCAAGCAAGAGACAGGCCAAAAGCGCGCCACCCGATAAACAAAGCGTGCGTGCAAACGCCGGCAACGCCAAGGCCATCACGCGATCACCTGGCGCAAAAACAAGCGACTCGCCGAAATCCCCTTGCAGGGATCTCAAGGCCCACGTCGCATAACCCGGTAGAACGCCTTGGTCCAAGCCAAATTCAGCAGCGAGCTTGGCTTTGACCTCAGGCAACGTTCCCATTGGGCTGATGGCGTCGATCGCGTCACCTGGTGCTGCGCGAACCGTGAAATAAATCACAAAGCTCGCGCCCAGCATCAGGCAAAACGCGAACAGCGCACGCTTCCCGAGCGCGCACAGTCGCTTCACTGGCGGAGCTCCCACTCCTTGAACGAGGTGAAGTAGTAGTAAGGCTGGATGAAGACGTTCTTCACTTGCTTGGAAATGCCGGAGTAGACATCGAGCGACCACAGGAAGAGATAAGGCAGATCTTGATCCAACATGGCGTGAATCTGCTTCATCTGGTTCTTGTAAGTCTTGTAGTCATGGGTAGATTTTGCGTCTTCCAAGAGTTTGTCCACATCAGGGTTGTTGTAGTGAATAAAGTTCATCACACCCTTAGAGTGGAACAGCGGGTAAACATCTTCGACTTCTTCAAACGACCAAACATTGAGCGTCAAATCGAAGCTGCTCTGGCTGAAAACCATTTCGCGATAACGCGCGTGATCGACGTACTGCGGCTTGACGGACACGCCCAACTTCTTCAGCTGAGCCTGAATTCCCAAGAACAACGCCTGGTTAGACGCGAGTTCCTTATCAAGTACGAATTTGAAATCAAGCTTGTTGGCACCCTTTTGGCGAATCTGCCCAGGGCCCATCTTGTAACCAGCTTGATCCAGCAATTCCTGCGCACGTTCCAAATCGTACATGCGCTGCTCAACTTCGAAATTATAGAAGGGGCTCGACTCGGTGAACGGACCGCTCAAGATGTCGCCACGACCCAAATTCGCTTCGAGTAACTCTTCACGGTTGATCGCGAGAGCA
>JAZUEA010000482.1:0-1840 GCA_045639945.1 Myxococcota bacterium | reverse complement strand
CGCTTTGATATGAGCGAATATTTGGAGGCGCACACCATTGCGCGACTGATCGGCGCGCCGCCTGGTTATGTTGGATTTGGTGAAGGTGGTCTTTTGACGGATGCGGTTCGTCGGCGTCCGTATCAAATTTTGTTGTTCGACGAAATTGAGAAGAGTCACCGCGATATTTGGAATTTACTGCTTCAGCTTTTGGAAGAAGGCGAGGTGACTGACAGCAAAGGTCGCACCGTTGACTTTTCAAATACTGTGGTTGTGCTCACAAGTAATGTGGGCGCAAAGGCTTTTGGTGACGAAAAACGTATGGGATTTGGTAACGGAGCGAGCATGTCGCCAGAACAACGACGAAGCCGCGCGTTGTCACAGGCGCGTGAATCGTTTCCACCGGAATTGTGGAACCGTATTGAATCGCGTTTGGTCTTCAATCCGCTTGGACGTGAGGACATTGCGCGCATTGCGGGGTTGATAGCGGCAGATCGCTCAGCACTTTTGGAAGGTGAACGCGGTATTTCGTTTGAACTCACCGAAAGTGCGATTTCGTACTTGATTGAACACGGCGGTTTTGAGCCTTCGTTGGGTGCGCGTCCAATGCGCCAAGTGATTGCGCGAGAAGTGGAAACACCTCTTGCTGCTCAGATTTTGTCTGGTCAAGTGACTCGCGGCGATCACTTGCAAGTGGTGGTGGAAAACGATCACATTGCGTTTCACACGCAAACTTTAGATCGTGAAACCATTAAAAATGATTGCTCGGTGCAGCCGTAGTATGTGCATGATTTTATTTGTAAAATCGCAAGGTTATAAGGCGGTTTACTAATGGATGACGGCAAAAAAGGGCTCGGATTTTACGCCCGCCTTTCGCTTCGACCGAAGGTCACAGCGGTGCTTTTGGCGCTGAGCCTTTTGCCGCTTTTGATCACGGGCATTGTTAACGTTCACCGTGCAAATGAGCGTGGCAAGGTTGCGGAGCATGAACGTCAGACGCAGGCCGTTCGATTTGCAGCGGGTGCGTTGGAGCGTTTGTTCTTTGAAATCGAGCATGATGTTCGCACGTATGCGCGGAGATTTCCTGCAGAGCGAATCGACTTAGCTGAAATTGCAAAGGAATCTCACGAAAAGCACAATTTATTGCCGCACGTTGGAAATTGGACTGAAGCAGAGCCGCTCATCGATATGCGTCCGCATTACGGTTCGCTGTTTTTGGCGGATCGTGAAGGCCACATTATTTATTTCTATCCTTATCGGCCGCTTTCCGGGCCTATCGACATCGTTTCAGAAAAATCATTAACAGATTTGCCCGCTCGCGGCGGTATGTTTATCGGCCAGTTGGATTTGCCACAAGCGCCCACCAGTTTGTTTGTGGCAGCTCCCATTTCAAAGCTAGAAAATCCTGAAATTCCCGAAGGTTACTTTGGTGTCGTAACGTCGGTCGAAAATTTGGATATGGCGTTGCGGGCAACGTTGGAGATCGCCGCACCTGGGCCGCAAAGTGCGCTTCTTTTGTTTGATGCCGCGAACCGCGTGGTGATGCAGTACAACTTGCGTTCCAAGCAGAATTTGTCGGAGTTGGCGCTGAGAGAGCGTGCGCTTGGCGTTCAGGAATTGCCCGGCGAAGATTTGTTGCTTGCGCGCGTTCCGATTGGCCGCACTGGTTTTGATGTGGCAATGGTGATTTCCAGCCATACGGCATACCACGATGTGCACGTTCTGATTTGGATGTTCATCATTGCGATTCTATTTTCTGTTGTCTTTGTTGTGCTTTTGGCCGATCGATTGGCAGAAAATTTTGTAGCACCACTCAAAGACTTAGAGCGTGGCGTCGAGATGATCGGCGAAGGTGAATTGG
>JAZUEA010000481.1:0-2336 GCA_045639945.1 Myxococcota bacterium | reverse complement strand
CGCCAAAAAATATATCGCCACATGCGCGTCCCTGAAGTCAGTCGAAGAACTTCCCTTTAAAGAAATTCTCGTTTCCAAGAGGCTTTGCAGTTAGGCGAAATAAGACGCAACCGTCCGGACATACAAGGTCTTTTGTATGCGGAGCGCTGCCACCCACGTTTGTGAGATCGCCACCACTGCGAACTGCTTCCATGAGTGGAAACAGGATCATCATCATTTTAGAACAAATGCCTTGGCCGTCTTGATTAACAGGGCATCCGTAAGTGCATGTGTATTTGTCGCCGATTTCTTCGCCGTTGCGGCAGTAGCGTTCGGTGTGATCGCTGCGCAAGAAGCCCGTCACTTCGATTTCAAACGCGTATTCTTCGTTATACCACTTTTTCATAGCGTCTCTTGCGATCTTATTTTGAGCTCAGCACCTTTTGCGGCTACGAGTTTTAAATCTATTTTCGCGATAAGACTGCGAGCGTTTCCAAATGGCCAGTGTGCGGAAAGAGATCGAAGCCAGCAATTCGCGTGAGATGAAATCCAAGTGGCTGAAGTTCCTTGATGTCACGCTGTAATGTGGCTGGATGACAACTCACGTACACGATCCTTTGCAGCTTTTTGGCTTTTTTCACACGCGCGACCAAGTTCGGATCACCTGTTCGCGGCGGATCGAGCAACAACACCGGCGCACCATCCCAAGATTGCAAACCTGCATCGCCGCAAATTCCATTTACTTTAAAGCCATGTGCCTTTGCTTTTGCCTGCAAGGATTGGACAGCTGCTTGATCGCGTTCCACTGCTGTTACTTGCAGCCCGGCTTCAAGCATTGGGAAAGTGAAATTTCCCGATCCTGCGTAGAGCTCTTGCACACTTGGCTGCTTATTTTGCTCGGCAATCTCACGAACAGCAGCCACAACTTCTTTTACAAGTGCAGCGTTACCAGGTTGATGTGCCTGAACAAAAGCGCCTGCCGGAGTTTCAATGGTTGCAGATCCATCGCGCTCAAAATAATCCACCGGATCGCCGTAGGACTTGCCTGCCACAATCGCGCCATGAATCAAATTTTGCGCAAGTAAGTTGCTGACCAGTGACTCATTGATGGCGATATCACTTGCAATTGTGCCGGACGATGAACCAGGAGCAGCCGTAATGCGAAGTGTTCCCTCGCCTTTTAAGAGTTTGGCTTGCGATTTAATCTGTGAAAACAAAGCGGCGACTTCAGCAGACATCACCGGGCACACATCAAACTCACAAATTTCATGCGAGTTTTTGCGATAGAACCCAAGTTTGCCGTTTTGAAAATGAAGCCGAACAGTAGAGCGCCAACCGAAAGTCGGCGGAATTGCGTGCATTTCACACGAAATGCCAAACAAATGCTCCAAATGGCTGCGCAGCGCTTCCAACTGTGACACATGATCGGCCATTTGCCACGGACAGCCTTCGCAACCATTTTGCAAACAAGCACTGCACAGTGGCTCGCGATAGTGTTCGCCGCGCTCTAAAACCTGAACCACTTTCGCGCGCGCAAATCGCTTTTTTGAAAATGTAATTTCACATTGCGCGCGATCACCGGGAGCCAACCCTTCGAGCAAAACCACTCGACCATCTTCATCGTGCGCGATCGCTTCACCGCCGAAAGCCAGGCGTTCTGCTTGTAAAATCAACGAGTTAGACATTTGTTTTGAATCGTTCATTTGGAATCTGGCGCGTAGCCGTGCCAGCCATCAGGCGCGTTTGGAAAATGCTGCTGTTGCACACTTTCCTCGACTGTAAAGTCGAATTCGCCGTGCAATGCGCCGCGAACTTCGCCTGTGCGCGAATCTGTAATGACAAAGTCGCTGAAGGAACCCTTCACTTTTTTGCCGGACTTTGTACTAAAACCATCAAACGTGATTGTTCCGTTAATGGCGTAACTGTCGGTGGATTTAGGACAAAGCTCAAAAATGAACAGCGCCGCGCGAATGTTTTCTTGCGGACCAACTGGCAGTTTTTGTCCTGTCGCGATCTTCGACTTGTCACGAATCGTCAAGACCAAGCCATTTGTTTGCTCGATTGTCTGTGCGCCGCGCTGCATTCGAATGGTCACCAATTTTTCGACCGACTCGAGCGCAAAAAAATCGACTTCCAAATCAAGCGATTCACAACTTTGGTCAACAGATTCAGCACTGAGATCAGCGTCTGGCTCTGAGAGCTCAGCGTCCAAAAGGGCTGCATCACTTGCCTCTTCAAGCGTTTTTTGATTGCTGGCTGTGCAAGTGAAACTCTTTGGATCACCGTCGCAATTCGCAACTTCAAGCGAGCCTTTTACAAAGCCCTGCCCTTCATCATTGAAGTCGGAGGCCAAGCGG